>NZ_JCAJRU010000024.1:0-32001 GCF_059447605.1 Paenibacillus sp. N119s
CTCCTTCAACCCTCAACGTTTTCCTTGCTTTATCAACATTCGAATAGTTTGTGAAATCGCTATCACACACCTATTTTACCACTTACTTACGTTCGTGTATCCCTTTGGCCCCATTCCGCGTCTTTTTATCCGAAAATCCCCATGCTCAGATAACGTTCTCCGGTATCCGGGGCAATACAGAGTACCCGTTTGCCTGCTCCCAAACGCCGGGCTTCCTGAATGGCCGTCCATATTGTAGCCCCGCTGGAGGGCCCGACGAGAATCCCCTCCTGAGCAGCAATCGCCCGTGTCATCGCAATCGCGTCCTCATCGGAAACCTGTATGATTTCATCATAAACCTCCGTATTCAGCACGGTGGGTACAAAACCCGGACTCGTTCCCACCAGCTTATGCGGACCGGGTTTGCCCCCGGACAGTACGGGCGAGCCCTTAGGCTCGACCACAACAATCCGCAAATCCGGCAAGTGATGGCGCAGTACTTCACCTGTTCCCGTGATGGTTCCGCCCGTTCCCGAAGAAGCGACGAATACATCCAGCTTCCCTTCCGTCTGCTCCAAAATTTCAAGCGCCGTGGTTGTACGGTGGATATCGGGATTGGCTTCATTTTCAAATTGATGCGGGATAAAGCTCCCTTCAATTTCTGCCCCCAGTTCGAGAGCTTTACGAATCGCACCTGGCATCCGTTCTTCCGCTGGTGTCAGTACGACCTCAGCCCCATAGGCTTTTAAAATATTGATCCGTTCCTTCGTCATATTCGAAGGCATGACCAAAATCGCACGGTAACCTCGGGCGGCCGCATTCATAGCAAGCCCAATCCCCGTGTTGCCACTGGTCGGCTCAATAATGGTGCCTCCCGGCTTGAGATGTCCCGCCTTTTCCGCCTCGGCAATCAAATTGCCCGCTGCCCGATCTTTGACACTGCCGCTTGGATTAAAATACTCCAGCTTCACATAGACTTCCGCATCCTGCGGTCCTGTGAGCCGTTGCAACCGCACACAAGGCGTATCTCCAATTAAATCCGTAATACTATGTACCACTTTAAGTGTCATCGTTATATCCTCCCTGGTTCATTCCTTACAACATCATTTCCTGTCTCCATATCATACTACCAAAATAACAGAATGGGCTCCTTTCAGCCTGCCTCTATTGTAAATTATACAAACCTTATCAGCTTAGTATGTAAAATTCTTGCAAAATGGGTCGCCAGATATCGTCTGGAATGATATACTCGCATTACTATTTTTTCAGGAGGATACAAGAAACTTATGAGTACTCAAGAAAATATGACAGCTGATCGCTTTCCCCCCTCCTTGCTATGGCTGACCCTTGGCGCCTTCGCCATCGGCATGACTGAATTCGTTATCATGGGACTTCTGCCTAATGTAGCCCATGATCTTCATGTTACAATTCCGCAAGCTGGGCAGTTAATCACCAGTTATGCGCTTGGAGTAGCTATTGGCGCACCTGTGCTTACCGTATTAACCCATAAGGTTCCGCAAAAAAAGCTGCTATGTCTGCTGATGTCCATATTCATTTTAGGGAATCTTTTTTCCGTCATTGCTCCTAACTACGAGCTGCTGATTGCGGCCCGTATGGCTACTGCATTATCGCACGGAACCTTCCTGGGAGCCGGTTCCCTGATTGCGGCCCGGCTGGTTCGTCCTGATAAGCGGGCAGGGGCCATCTCGATGGTGCTGACCGGTTTGACCGTGGCGAACATTATTGGCGTGCCCTTTGGCACCTTTATCGGACAGCAGCTTGGCTGGCGCGCTTCCTTTGGAGCCATCGTGGTCATCGGCTTGATTTCTCTTTTCGGTATCATTCGATATATTCCAGTGATTCATCAAGACAAGCCTTCCAGTCTCAAACAAGAAGTCAAAAGCCTGTTTAATCCAAAAGTGCTGCTGATGCTGCTGACAGGTGCAGTCGGTTGTGGTAGCCTGTTTACTGTCTTTACGTACATTACGCCCATGCTTACCGATATTAGCGGCTTTGCCGAGCATAGCATTACCTGGATTCTCGTACTGTTCGGCCTAGGGGTCACCATTGGCAACATCGTTGGCGGCAAGCTCGCAGATTGGAAGCTGCTGCCCTCCTTGATCGCAAACTATGCTGTACTGGCTGTTATTCTCGCCATTCTGACGTTTACACTTCAAAACAAGGTACTGGCCGTTATCACCGTATTTATGTGGGGGATTGCGGCATTCGGCATCATGCCAGGTATTCAGGTTCGCATCATGAACCTGGCCTATGAGGCTCCTTTGCTGGCCTCTACCTCCAGCCATTCCGCATTGAATCTGGGTAACGCAGGCGGCGCTTTTGTTGGGGGAGTCGTTATTAATCACATGGGACTGCCCGCCATTCCATGGGTTGCATCACTCATTACTGTCGGCGGTCTGCTACTGATGCTGGTCAGCTACATGATGGATCGCAAGACGGCTCATACTGAAGCAATAGCAAAGATACAATCATAAGAAAAGGGACTTTCGTTCTTTAGAGCGAGAGTCCCTTTTCTTATGATCTAATTCCATGTGCCCTGCCTCGGCGTTCAGCTTAACCAGCCATCAAAGAAGTCTCGGTATCCCTGCTTCATCACCTGACTTGAAAACTGCTCCATGGCGTATGCCTGGTTCTCCAGAGAAACCCGGCGTGGCAAGGCAGCAGCCATATTAACCAGCTCGAACCAGTTTTTCTCATTACCTGAAAAAGAATGCGTAGAGCTGATATGTCCATAGCAAGGATGCTCAGGCTTGACGACGATTTTCCCCATCGCAAGCGCTTCGGTCAGCGGCATAGCAAATGTATCGAATTTGGAGCAGCTCCAATACACCTTCGCCGTGTTCATCAGGGCGAACACCTCGTCTTGCGTCAATGCAAATTGAAGTTTTACATTGTCCGGGATGTCGTACTTCTTCATGCTTTCCTTGTAGCGTTCACCGCCAAACACCATATAGACATCCTTGTCAGGATTATGCCGCGCATACTCCAGTACCAGATCCGGACGCCGATTCTCTTCATCTCTACCAATCCACATCACCCGGTTCTCCACCACTTGTGAGGGATCAAAATGCTTTTCCACCAGCCGCTCATTAAATCCGATCGGGATCACGGTCACATCGGTTACGCCAAACTTCGAGGCCATCTCCTGCTTGAGAAAGGCAGTCTGTACGATAGCCTTGTCCACGATCTGATAAAAAGGCTTCATCATCTCATAGCCTGTCAATGCTGGATCTGGAAAACTATGCGGAAAGAGCACGCTGTTTTTAAAAAACATGTTCAAATAGGTAAAGCCAGATACCGTATAAATTACATGCTCAATCTGCTGCTCATGCAGTTGGTCTAGTACAATGTCATAATTGACCAGATCACCCTTTTCGTGCTCATAGCCTGGAAGCCAGTCATGGCTGCTCACATGGCGTTCCGGTGATACAAATACGATATCTATCCCCAGTTCCAATCCGATCTGCTTCAGACGTTCTGCGAAAATACGAGGACCTTGCGCTTCAGCAAATTGTATTTTTCTCATGACTAAACCGACTTTTTTCATAGACTATTTCCCTACCTTCTTTGGCTAACTATATAGAATCTAGGTCTTCAACTGACTACTTACATGCTTGGACTTGTCCCCAATCCATCATCACTGTACATTGGTTTAAACAAGCTAGCGTTTCAGCCAACTGTGACTCTAACTGCTCTTTTGACCATTTGCCGCTATTTCTATGCACCTCTGTACCCATCCTTTGCAAATCACTTGTGATTAGCAGTAGCATCCACAGTGAAAATATCACAGCAAACCTGCCATATTCCTGCACAAATGTCGTTCGATCCCCCCTTATCCCCAACAGCTCCAACTGCTCCAGATAGGTATCCAGCAGACGAATGCGCAGTTCAGACGTCATGTGTCGGGGGAACAACGGATGGGACATGTCGATCAGGTGGTACACATCCCACAGCGGTGTGTTTAGATGAGCATGCTCCCAATCCATTACCATTAACCGCTCCCCACTCAGCGCATAGTTCCCCGGATGAAGATCACCATGAGACAGTACAAGCTGGTGTGAAAAAGAAAGATGCTCTAGCTGTGCATAGATACGCTGCATCTGTTGCTTGGAAAAACCGAGCGAGCTGCTAAGCTCTAATAGATCAGTCTTACGGTTGTGCAGCTCTGAAACCATCTCCTGAATGAGCGGCTTCGGTCCCCGTAATGGTATTCCAGCAAAATGCTCCGGCGGCAAAGCATGCCACCGTGCAACAAGTCCAGCAGCTTGCAATAGGGTTTCGTCTGTATGGAGGTGATGTAATGGGCCAAGGTCCTCAAACACCATCCATTCTTCTCCGCCATTTACGTCTGTATCGGAACAAGCTACCAATTGGGGATAAATGGGTGGTAATGCTGGAAGCACATGCTCATACACCCATTTCTCGCACCCCTTCTGATCGTCATTGGTTAGTGGTTTAAATATATAACTTTCAGAAGATGACACGTAAAAACGTTCCACATGCCGGCCATTCGTGCCTGTATATAAAATTTCACGATCCCGCACTAGCGTATCCATTAAAGCACCGTCAAGATTCACATATTGATGAAATAGATTCATAGCCACCCAACTTTTTTGTATAAAATGTAATAGCACGATCATATCATAGTCCTCGTTCCGAACGAAGTCCAGATCTTTTGGGGGTAACCCGATGCACCCAAACAGGGGCTTGTCCAAGCAGATCACGTGACCTGTCAGACAGCCCCCCTATCACATCCGTACTCCTATCCTTACTCTATTCTCTACCGATTAATATTGAGTATTGCCGGACTCGCTCGTATTGCCGGACTTAAAACCTTTGAACAATTGCTTTACATTATGATAACGAGTATTCGTAATTTTAGCTTTGCTATTAGGACCGTCCGATCTCAGGATCGAATCCTTCACGTTGGAAATATCCGAGTTATCCAAAGTCATATTCACTCTAAAAGTAGAGCCTCCAAGCTGGCGAACCAGCTTTCCGATATCATCGGCTCTAAAGTTTTTAATGTTAATTGTGCCTTCGGCATTGATTTGGAACACTTTATCATATGCATGGTATGCTCCGCCGCCTGTAATATTCACCGTGCCTGGTTCTTTAAGCGTTAATGCATCTTCACCGACATCCTCCCAGGTTACGTTGGAAATAGTGCCATTTCCATATACATGCACACCATCCGCGGCAGGTGCGGCGATAATCACATATTTTAGCGTTGCATTATTTTCAAGTTTGAAAATAGGCTCAACATACCGGATAAAGCGATACTCATTCCCTTTTTCCATACTTTAGCTGTGTTTTTTTCATTTCAATTCATCCCTCTCATAGATATTTTTTGTTCTTGTCTCCAACTCTTCGTTGACTAGAGCGCAAGCGAGTAATCCATATCACCACCTTTGTACAATGAACCTATTGACCGATACATGTCCCTAAAGTAATATTTGTCTTTTGTATATGTATACTAGGTTTTTGGTTCAAAGTACTTCATTATTATAAATTAAACCAAACACAAACTGTAAATATAGCACTTACATTTACAATTTTTATAATTCTATTATAGCCCTACTTCCAGTAATTTCAATATATTTCCGGCCAAATATATCCTTTTTCAATAGAACACACAATATTGTCTCTTTTATACTTGTACAAATTTTTTTTCTTCGATTTACGCATTACATAACACTTCATTCTCCAACCTCGCTTGTCTGCTGTTTATTACTCCATTGGTAATCAAAGCCTCTTTTTATCGTATACCTCATTGTTGATGTGTTCTATACTATTGAATGACACGTTTGATGAACGTATAATGTATTTAGTGCTTTGAAGCGTTACATCTCAACATTACTGGTGAGAAAAGAGTGGTTATCGTGCAAAACAATAGTGAGATTCCATTAAAAGAACAAAATATTGTGCTGATCGGCTTTATGGGCGTAGGCAAAACAACGATCGGTTCCCATTTAGCACGCAAGCTGTATCGCGATTTCGTGGATATTGATCAGGAGATTGAACAAGAGTACAACATGCCCACAACAGAAATTTTTAAAACTTACGGAGAGAAGCGTTTCCGTGAGATTGAAAAAGAGCATATTTTGAAGCTGTGCAGCAATACGCGCCTTAAAATCATTTCTGTTGGCGGTGGTGCGTTCCTACAAGAAGAGGTGAAGCAGGCTTGCTTGGCTTCGTCGATTGTTTTCTTCTTGGATTTAAATTGGGATTCCTGGAAAGATCGGCTCAAAATGCTGATTGACACTCGTCCCAATCTGCAAAATAAGACGCTTGAGGAAATCGAAGAACTTTTCCGTTCCAGACAGGACATTTACGCGGTCAATCACTCCAAGATCGATACCGATCAGTTGGATGCGGAGGAAGTCGCAGACTATATTATTCAAACGCTGAAGCTGGGTTGGGAGTTGTATGAACCTACTCGGGGATTGAATTAAAGGTTACAAAAAGGAGGGCCCCGGCATGCTTATCGCTGTGGTCCTCCTTTTTGTGTTCACTGCGAATACCTTGCTCGCTAGTGAGTAATACCTGCATCTTTTAAGAATGGCTATGCAGCACCTGCAATATTTCTCTCAGTTCAGTGACAGGAATCTGCCCCGGCGCGGAAGCTTTCTTGGCAGCACCAAAAGTCAGCGCTGAACCAAACAGTTCTCCAGTCAGACGACTCACGACACCTTTTCCCGCCATCGACATTGTAATAATCGGCCGATCTGCATATTCTTCTGCCATCGTACGCGTGGCGTCCAGCAAGGTCAGTACGTCGGCTGTGTTGGTGGGCATCACCGCTATTTTAGGCAGATCGCCTCCCAATTCCTGTGCCTTACACAACCGGGACACAATCTCTTCCTTCGGCGGCGTCTTTTGAAAATCGTGGTTAGAAATAATCACATACACGTTATGCTTATGTGCTGCTTCTACCAGCGTCTTCACATCAGCTTCTTCATTAAAAAGCTCTACATCAATCATATCTACTTGTCCCGTTTCGGCTATTGTACGATTTAACTCCACATAACTTGCCGTACTGATTTCCTTTTCTCCACCTTCCCGGGCGCTGCGAAACGTAAATACGAGTGGAATATTTGCTAAAATAGACCGAATTTCATGTAAAGTAGCCTTTACCTTTTCCAGGTCCTCCACATGCTCAAAAAAATCGACTCTCCACTCTACGATATCCAGGTCGAGTGTGCGTAAATGGTCAGCCTCTTCCTTCAACTGCTCCAACGTTTCTCCCACCATGGGAACACATATTTTGGGCGCTCCTTCACCGATCCGTACATCTTTTACCTTTATGATTTTTGCCAAATCTATCTCACTCCCCAATTACAGTTTCCAGTCGAACATGTACAATAATTCATAGTATAACGCATTCTGAATAAGCATGCAGATGATTAGGTTCAGTTATTAGTATTGGGTATCCAGACAACTAAGGCTCATTAATCCTTATAGGGATCAAACTCATTGGCCCCAGCCATGCATACCCCAATCGGCTTCAGGACATGCATAACCTCTACCGTCTCGGAATGAGCGTCCAGCACCTCACGCAGTTTACGATAGACGAACGGACTTTCATCTGTACCCGCTCCGCGCAGCTCAACACCATAGTTTCGAACGGCCTCCTTCATCTGTAGGTCCGTAATCTGCCCCCCGCTACGCGTACGGGTTTTCCAATTCATTTTACCTGCTGCCTGGGTACGACTCATAATACGACCTGCGCCATGGACGGTGCTATAGTAGGAATCCCGATTTTCTACCGAATCTTTCCCACGTACAATCACCGAGATATCGCCCATGCTTCCTCCAATAAAGCCCATTTGGCCAGGGGCCGAAGGGGTAGCGCCTTTGCGGACCACAATGGTATCACGTCCATCATGCTGTTCCTTCCATGCATAATTATGGTGGTTATGCACCGTAAAGTCCGCTTCCGTCCCGATAATACCAAGCACCTGTTCTATCACATAGTCGCGTCCGGCATAAGCATAACGTCCGGCAAGGCGCATCGCACGATAGTACATGTCTCCCAGCTCACTGTTCATATCCAGTAGTACAGGCGGCTGATCCATATGTTCTCCGGGTGCCTTTCCGAGAAACTCCCGCCCTGCAGCCAGATTTAGAAACCCGCTTGCTGTTTTATGTCCAAAGCCCCGGCTGCCGAAATGATTAGCAATCCAGACCTGTTCCGTCGCTTCCTCCACAAATATATCAACAAAGTGATTGCCACTCCCTACGGTACCGAGCTGTTCTCTCGCCAAGGACTTTAGCTTGTCATGCTCTTGTTTCCCAACCGCTGCATATACCGACCAATCCGGGTCATCGAACAACTCATGGTCTACCTGAACCTCATTCACACGACCTACGCCAAACGAAATCTGACGTGCAATCTCATCCATCACGGCTGAAATACGCGGCATAATATCTGCTGCCGACAGTTTGGTTCTTACCGCTTTATTTCCACAACCGATATCATACCCCACACCTGAAGGTGAAATTTGTCCGTCATACACCACCACACCGCCAATCGGCTGACTGTAGCCTTTATGATGATCTGCCATCAACAGCGCTTGAATCACATGACCGTTTTCGGCACATGTGCGGGCTTGAGATAGTGCCCCCGGATCAGGTGCTCCCCATACGCGTACTCCATTGATTTCTTGATAAGCCATCGTTTTATCCTCCCATGTTTTGCGAGAAATTTATATGTAAAATTAAGTACTCTGCTTTTCAACTTTGGATCTGTTAATAGCATTATGTATGATTTACCCGCTTCCGAACAGGGCGTAAGTATTACAAGTCCATTATCAGACATCTCTATATTATTAGAAAATGAAAAAGGATATCCTCTCAGCCAAACAGACTGTAGGATATCCTTTTATGATCATTTAGAAACCATTAATCAATTTTACTGATATTTTTTGATGATTCCGAATTGATCCACAATAAACGGCTTGGCATCATTTTTGTTTTGATCAATTTCATACGTTACGGCTGTAAGTTTATTTTCGTCTACAGTGATGCCAACAAAATTCTGTACCTGTCCTCGTACAGGTCTACGATTATCACTCGGATCTGGGCCATAGACTGCCGCATGATTTTCTTCGGCTAGTTCAAAGAGGTTATAGTACTTATCTCCAAGTTTTTCACTCGGGTTTTTGTAGTAGACTTTAGGGCCAGCGGTTGCTGGGATGACATAAATACTTCCATCCGGATTCACACTATATTCAATCGTCTTTTCATTTAGTCTATCTTTTAATTTGGTAGGCGTTGTTGCTTTACCCTCTTGGTTGATTGGTTTCGTACGAGCGTAAATATGATCATGCCCTTGTACGACCAAGTCGATATCAAGTTTGTCCATTAATGGAGCTATTTGGTTACGGACTCCATTGCTATCCATGATGTCAGCATCTGTTGCATGGTTGGAAGTAGTGTAGGGACCTTTATGAATGTTAACAATGACCCACTTTGCACCTGCTTTTTTGGCTGCCGCAGCATCTTTCTTTAACCATTCAACTTGATCTTCAGAAAAATTGGCATATTTCTCTGAGTCCTCGTTAGAGTTCAGTACGATAAAGTGAGCATTGCTGTAATCAAAGGAGTAGTACGCTCCTGTTTTAGTAGCAGAACCCGCTGGCTCATTAATATTAAAGTGATCATAAAAAGCGTAGTTCTCATCCTCATGATTACCTGCTGAAGGAACAATAGTTGTATTTAAAAGACTTTTTTGTGAATGCCCTAACAACCAGTTCCACTGCTCTTCTTTGGTACCGGTATCTACGATATCTCCGTTGTGAACTACAAACTGAGCATTCCCTACGGTTTGTAGTGCTTTTTCAAGCGTTTGTGAAGACAATATGGCTTCATCTTCGCTTTTGGCTTGTGTATCAGCTAGATCAATGAAGGTAAATTCACCGCTCTTAGGGGCCGTTTGAAATGTTCCTGTTTCGCTCCATATCCCGCGCGCTCCATCACCCACACGATAATAATAAGCTGTGTCCGCTTGAAGACCTGTAGCTACAGCTTTATGGACAAGCTCTTCTGCAGAATTGGTTGATGGAGAGGAAGTGCCTTCAAATGTAAGAGCCTTCGTAAAATCAGCTTCAGGACCTGTTTTCTTGGTTACTTGAACAGTGCTCTTCGTGATCAGTTTTGAAGTATACCAGGTAAATCCTTTGGAGCCCTTGGTGTCTCCATGAAATGTAGCTGTAACTTTACTAAACCCTTGATCTGTGTTCCCTGATGACTCAGCATGGACTGGTAAGGCTGACATGCCCGTAATCAAACCTAGTGCAAGGGCAACAGACATAGATGTTGCTGACCACTTTTGAAACCTTTTAAACATGTGTACACTCCTCTGTGCAGTTATTATGTAAAAGTTATAATTACGATCATAACAATTAATTGTTAATACGTTATTTGCTGAAATGTAGCACTTTGTAAAAATGAGGTTAGGTATATAAACCAAAAAAAGCCTACCGGATGTTTGCAAAATCTGCAAAACCGGCAGGCCTTATTCATTTTCTAGGTACTCTTGATACATAAAACTAGACTGCCCCATATAAGAAGCAGTCGCGGAATCCTGGAAAGCTATTAAGGTTTTTGTTAAATCACTAGCCACCTAATGTGCAGAAGAATTTTTCAAATCTGCTTCATAACGAAGACCAAATTGTTGTCTTGCTTCTTCCATCACTTCAGCGACTGTCAGCGAACACTCCAAAGAATTAATGGAACTGTTGCGTTCCCCACTCTTGATCAGATCCATAAACTCCTGAATTTCATAATACATGGGCTCACGCGTCTGTGCCTTGGTCAAATCCTCAATCGTGCCGTCCCGATAATGAATTTTCACCTCATAAGGCTGGCTGATTTTATCGATCATCATCGTTCCATTCTCACCCTGAATTTCAGTAGGCAGATAGGAATCTGTAATTTTGGAATGCATGACGATAGCATCCATATCCGGATACTTCATCACGATACTGCCCTCGCCGTCGACACCAGAGGATAAAAGGACCCCCACCGCCCGGATCTCATCCGGTTTGCCGAACAATGCCACCATTGGATACAAACAATACACGCCCAGATCCATCAAGGAACCATTCGAAAAAGCCGGATTAAAGGCATTCAGCACCTTGCCCTGCTTAAAAGCATCGAAGCGTGAAGAGTATTGACAGTAGCTTGCAAAATAACGCCGAACCCGGCCTATTTTATACATATGATCCTGTATAATTTTAAAGTTAGGCATAAGCGTGGATTTAACGGCCTCCATCAACAGAACATCGTTCTTGCGCGCCACTTCGATCATGCTCTGCACCTCTGCTGCATTAGAAGCAAAAGGCTTCTCACACAGCACATGCTTTCCATGGTTCATACATAAAATCGCTTGCTCCGCATGTAAAGAATTGGGGCTGGCAATATATACGGCATCCACCTGATCACTTGCAGCCATTTGCGCCAGATCTGTAAAAACCTCCGGCTGGCTGCTATATTTCTCAGCAAAGGCTTTGCCTTTCTCCTCTGTTCGTGAGTACACCGCGGTCAGGGAAAATTCATCCGTCTCTATCGCAGCTTGAATAAATCTTTCCGTTATCCAGTTCGTTCCAACGATCCCAAAACGCATCACAGTATCCCGTCCTTTCCCGTGAGTCATTACATTAATATATGTACTATTCTCGCATTCCAGCCAAGACTTGTCCACTATACCACTTGTCCTATTCCAAGCTTTCACATATAAAAAAAGACTGCGGTCGCTCAGCATAAATTACACTGATTGTACCACAGTCCTCGTATGCTTTTTGGGAGTTGAATCTCTACTTTTTGGAGATCACTTTGCCCACTTCTGTCAAAATGGCATCCATGGAAGCAGGGTCGTGCACATCGTACTCATCAATGTTGAGACGCAGTACAGGACAGGCATCAAATTCGTTGATCCAATCGGAGTATCTGCGGTGCATTTGCTCCCAATAGGCTCGCTCGGTCTGGATCTCCATTTCGCGACCGCGTTCTTCAATCCGTCTCAGTATGGAGGGCAGGCTGCCTTCCAGATAGATCAGTACATCGGGGTGCGGGAAGAACGGGGTCATGACCATGGCCTCAAACAGGCTAGTATATGTTTCATAATCGGTAGGGTTCATTGTTCCCTGATCAGCATGCATTTTCGCAAAAATGCCTGTGTCCTCATAGATGGAACGATCCTGTACATAACCTCCACCCGACAAGAATATGTTCTTTTGCTCCTTGAAGCGTTCTGCGAGAAAATAAATTTGCAGATGAAAGCTCCATCTTTCGAAATCGTGATAAAATTTTTCCAGATACGGATTATGATCGACTTGCTCTAACGAGGTTTTAAAACCAAGACGACTGGCCAAAGCGCCCGTTAACGTGGATTTACCTACACCCACCGTACCTGCTACCGTAATCAGGGCATTCGCAGGAATGTTGTAATTATTCACTCTATAAGCTCCTTTACATCGGAAACAATTTGTTCAAATTGTGCCTGGTTTTCTACAAAATCTATTTCATTCCCGTTCACGGTCAATATACGTGGGGCAGGTGACTGTTCGGCGAGAAACTGAATGCCTTTATCATAATCCACAATCAATTGTTCCAGATAGGCAGGGTCCATCTCCTGCTCAAAAGAGCGTCCGCGCTTACGGATTCTGCCTAGCAAGGTATCCAAATCTGCTCTAATATAAATGATAATGTCAGGCTTAGGCATGTCATCTGTGAGCAAATGATAGATTTGGCGATATTTTTCGAGCTTCACACCCTTGAGCGTACGTTCTGCAAAAATCAGATTTTTATAGATATGGTAATCTGAAATTACAGGCTGGGCTTTCTCGATGTATTGCAGGCCAGTATCCTCTAGCTGCTTATACCGATTGCAGAGAAAGAACATCTCCAGTTGAAAGCTCCACTCATCTATATTTTGATAGAATTTATCGAGAAACGGGTTTTCCTCGACAATCTCTTTGATCATCGGTAAATGCAGCTCGGTTGAAAGCATCGAAGCCAACGTCGTTTTGCCTGCTCCAATCGGCCCTTCAACAGCTATAAATGGGGCTTGTTTCATGCGGTTCTGCTCCTCCTTGTACTCCAGGTCCATCCTATGGACAACTATCCTATTGTATCACAAGGAAGTACACTAGAGGCATAGCAAATCTATGGATAAAACAAAAAAACAGAGCAGCTACGTGTGGCTTCATAGCGTCCCTGTTCTGCTTCTTTTTTGGCCTGTTTCTCATTTGAACCAGCCTTTTTCATTAAAACGTGTAATCGCCTCAATTCGGTTGCTGACACCCAGCTTATCGAGTATGACTGAAATATAATTTCGCACCGTCCCTGTTGTTAAATACAGTTCACCGGCAATTTCTTTGGTATTCTTTCCGTCAGCAATAAGCGCCAACACGGTCTTTTCACGCTCCGTTAGCGGGTTAACTTCAGCATAAGCATCATCGACCAGTTCTGGAGCGTAAATACGTCGACCTGCCATAATGCTGCGAATGGAAGAGGCCAGTTCTTCACTGGGACTGTCCTTGAGTAAATAGCCGTGTGTGCCTGCCTTGATTGCTCGTTCAAAGTACCCGGGGCGAGCAAACGTTGTTAAAATAAGCACCTTGCAATTCAAGCCTTTGAGTTCCTCTGCCGCATCCAATCCGCTCTTGATCGGCATTTCGATGTCCATAATGCATATGTCTGGCTGATGTTGCTTCACCAGTTCTATAGCTTCTTCCCCGTTGCTTGCTTTTCCAACTACCTTCATGTCTTCTTCCAAGTCCAACAGGGAGGCTAGAGCACCCAGCAGCATGCGCTGGTCTTCTGCGATGACGATTCGAATCATGACTCCACCTCCTCATTCGGTTTTTCAGTAATGTTGGGCACTTTAATGACCAGGGTCGTTCCCTGATCTAAACGTAGCTCCATACATCCGTTCACGAATTCGAGCCTTTCCTTCATGCCTTGCAGACCATTTCCCCGAAAAGCTCCATATTCTCCAGTAATGCCAACTCCATTATCCTGAATTCGCAGGGTCAATTCCTTACGAGACGGTTCAATGGTAATGGAGCAAGCGGTAGCTCCACTGTGTTTCACTACATTGGTTACAGCTTCCTTCATACACATACTCAGCACGTTTTCATTCATTAATGACGTATGCTCCAGCTTCGGGTCTCCCTCCAAGGTCAGTTCGATATGAGCAGCCTTTAAAATTTGCCGAACACGTAGCAATTCATCCTCCAGCCTCATGCCGCGCATTTGAGTAACCATTTCCCGTACTTCTTTTAACGCACTTCTCGCTGTAAGACGAACATCATTAATTTCGGCATGAGCCCGTTCGGGGTACTGGTCCAGCAACTTGCCCGCCAAATCACTCTTCAGCCCAATGAGTGACAGCTTCTGACCCAAGGTATCGTGCAGGTCACGGGCGATTCTTTGCCGTTCCTCCAGCTTGATCAATTCCGATATTTTTTTATTGGCATCCTCTAATTGAACCTGAAGCCGATCACTTTTGTTGCGATTAAAATTCGTAATCGGAAGCAGGATGACACCGATCAGATTGAGCAGGATAAAAGGAATCTGCTTAATAAAAACGGGATTCTGTGAAACAAAGCCGTAATTGATTAACCCAATCGTAATAACCATTAAAGTAATATACAGCGTTGTAAATGCGGCCTTACTTTTCATATTACCGATCAAATAAGCAATAAATATAGAAAAATACATATAGCTAAATAGCAGCGTCATTGTAATCGATATCGCGATCTGCACACTGGTCCAAAAGTATATGAGCCAGCCTTGAGAGACAAAAGCCAGTACATAGCAAGCAAAAAACACCAAAATAATCGCGGTACCCAGAATGATATGACTTGTAGATGAGGAGCTAAAATAGTAAAAGGGCAGGATATAAAAGACGACCCATACATAAGGGCTGAGCCCCGTATTTCTTTGGAAAATCTGATACCACTTTTGCATCCTGCCACCCTTTTCTACTTTAGATATCCCTTATCTTATCATACCCATATCCGTACAAACGTTATTTTCTCTCCGTGCTTACAACAGGTGTAGGGATGGGGTTTGAAGTGCGCACATGTTTGCTAAGTAGCGGCTTTACTTGTTTAAAGGTCAGAAAGGTTTTTGTGCTTTCATCCCACAAGCGGAACTTCAAAGATTGCAAACTGCTACTCATCGTGATCGTGGTCGCCTTTTGAAGCAACGGTGTCGCTTCATGCGCCTTTTCCAAATTGTAATTTGGCACTTTTGGGCTCAAGTGGTGAACGTGATGAAAACCAATATTACCCGTAATCCATTGTAATACTTTAGGAAGCTTGTAGTAAGAACTGCCTTCTACCGCCGCATTAATATAACTCCACTCTTCATCATGCTCAAAATACGAATCCTCAAACTGATGTTGCACGTAGAACAGCCAGATTCCCAACATACCAGAAACAAAAAAGATAGGCACCTGGACCAGAAGAAAAGCCTGCCAGCCAATAGCCCAGCACAACAGTGCATACAAGGCGACAATGGATATATTTGTCACATAGGTATTTATTCTTTCCTTACGTTTGGCTGTCTTGACATTAAACCGATAGGAAATCAAAAAAGTATAGATCGGACCTAGTCCGAACATCACCCAAGGATTTCGATATATACGATAGGCCAGCCGTGTCCATGTGGATGCCGCTGTGTACTCTTCTACCGTAAGCACCCACATATCCCCTGTGCCTCTTTTATCCAGATTACTGCTGGTTGCATGGTGGATCGCGTGACTATTTTTCCATTGGTGATAAGGGCAGAGCGTAATAATCCCTGTAATCGTTCCCACCATATCGTTCAGCTTGCGACTTTTGAAAAAAGATTGATGACCACAATCGTGAAAAATAATAAACGTCCGTACCACAAATCCAGCTGCAATCATAGTAATTGGAAGCGTCAGCCAGTAAGAAACCGCCAGGCTAAGATAAGCGGCATACCACAATAGGATCAGCGGTCCCAAGGTATTGATCAGTTGCAGAACGCTGGATTTCGTGTTTATTTTTTCGTAGGGAGCCATATTTTTTTTCAATTGAGCTAACGGGAGTTGTGTCATACCCATTATGATCCTCCTTTAAAATGCAGCCCATACCTTGATCCTGTCAGGCATACATGTTGATCTAAGCTCAGTATAAGGAGACTGGTAAATTCGCTGTAGTCATAAACGTCAGTTCGAGTATATGACATTTGTCATATAGGCAAGCTGTATCCTCTGTTTTCCAAATGTTCGCGGGTTTCTTTTCTAATGATTATTTGCTAAAATATAAGATATATAACGCTGTATGTGACTGGCGAAGTCAGTGGAATCAACCACGAGGGAGCATACAAACAAAGCGTACCGTTCGCCTGGGAGAAGTATTTGCAGAGGATTCGTCTGTCTTGACGACCTTGTGCAAATACTTTTTTTTCGTTTTATAAGACCATGACACCCTGTTGATTCTATTATGCGATAAATTCAGAGGAGGCTCGGACTATGGCAATTATTATGAAATCCAAAGAAGCAGCTGAGCAAGTGTATGCAACGATCCGTTCCCAAGTAGAGCAAATGAAACAGCAAGGACACCGTCCCCATCTGGCGACCCTGTTGGTAGAGGGTGATCCGGCATCTGCATACTATGCACGTACCAAGCAAAAAATAGCAGAGAAGCTGGGCATCTCATTTCATCTCCATACGTTTGATCGTCATGTTAGCGAAGCAGAACTTCTGCATCTGATCGGCACCCTAAATGATGCATCCCATGTACATGGCATTATGCTGGAACTCCCGCTTCCTCAACATCTTTCCGCCTCCGTTATTAAACAGTCCATCGCCCCCTACAAGGATATTGATGGAATTACACCTGACAACAAGCTGGCTACCGTAACGGGTGACGCAGGGCTATACCCCGCTACACCTCAAGCTTGTATCGAGTTGCTCAAGCATTACGGCCACTCCTTGGCAGGCAAAAATGTTACGCTCGTGGGCATCGGGCAGACAGTGGGACTTCCCCTTTTCCACATGCTGCAAAGAGAAAATGCCACCGTCACCGCTTGTCATGCAGGTACGCGTGATATTGCAGAGCATCTGAGCCATGCAGACATCGCCTTCGTCGCAGTTGGATGTCCTGATGTGATAACGCGGGATATGGTTCACCCCGGTTTGATTTTGGTAGACGCAGGAATAAATGAGACGCTGGAGGGAAAAATCGTGGGTGACGCTGCACCGGACGTTGTAGAAAAGGTACATGCCATTTCTCCCGTGCCCGGCGGTGTGGGTACCTTAACGACTGCAATTTTGTATAAAAATTTGCTCAAAGCGATACGTCTGCAACACTACTCCAGAGAGGTGGTTTATTCATGAGTGAACTGTCGTGGAATCAGTCCATCGGACATTTTCTAAAAGAAGCTGCAAGTGCAGCGCCTACCCCCGGTGGAGGAAGTGTATCCGCGCTGGCTGCGGCACTAGGCGCAGCTATGACCTCCATGACCGCTAACCTTTCGCAAGGAGAAAAATTCGCGCAATTCCGTGAACAAATGACGCAAGTCATTAGCAATATGGAAAGATTGTCTACACATTGCGAGGAACTAATGGCCGCAGACATCCAATCCTTTGAACAGTACATGACCGCGCTGCGTTTGCCCAAAGAAACAGACGAAGAAAAGCGCTATCGGACCCATTCCTTACAAACAGCGGTGATTGCTGCCATTGAGGTACCTATGCGCCTGCTGGAAGTGTGCCGGGACGGATTATCACAAGCCTACAACATTGTGGAAATAGCCAATAAAAATGTGATCTCTGATCTGGGCATCGGTGCGATTCTGTTCGAAGCAGCTGCTCAATCTGCCCTGCTTACCATTGACATTAACCTTGCCTCGCTCAAGGACTTGGATGTCAAACAATCCTACGAAGCCAAAACAGCCGCACTCCTCCGTGAAATCGCACAAATCAAAGAGCAAACCTTATTGACCGTGCGCAGTCGAATCGCGAGTAGTTAGCTCATACTATGCATTAGCTGTACTAACCTGTATTTCTGCTACTTGCTAATTAGAAATAACCTCCAAACCATCTTTAATCGTTGAGTTTGGAGGTTATTTTATTGCAATTCATTAACTATGGAAAACTTTTCTATACTTTCTTCGTCTATGGATAAGAGATATTCTTTAAGATCATTTTTTTCTCGTATATACATGGATCAAGAAATGAGGAAAATCGTATGAAAAGACGTGCTCTATTACTGAGTATCATCACGTTATTGCTGCTCAGTCCCAGCGTGTGGGCGGCCGGAGATAATTCCACATTCCATATTCACTCCTATGATTCCGAAAGTTTAATTCAATCCGATGGAAGCTTATGGCTGTGGGGCTATAATCAATCCGTACCAACTCGTGTAGAGGGTAAGCCGAACGTTGTAAAAACATTCTCTAATATTATCAACGAAGGCGATCTGGTGTTTACCTTGCAAGACCACTCTGCTTGGTATGTGCCTAGAAACAACATTGCTGAATCCGTGAAATTGGTTCCCCTGGAAGGACTACAGAATCTCGTAGCTGTAAGCAGTTTAAATGACCATGTACTCGCTCTGAACAACGAGGGGAATATATTTTTAGCTGATCGACTCGAAGATAAAAATACCTTTGGTCCTTTTCAAACCCTGTCTGGCATCGACGAGGTTGCCGATATCGATAGTTACTATGAAGAAAGACCCAATTATGAGGAACGCTGGATATTCCTAAAGAATGACGGCAGTGTATGGAAAAACACAAAAACCTTGCAGGGCTTCGAACCTATTTCATCATTAAAAGATATTACGGCAATTGCTAAAAATATAGCCTTAAAAAAAGATGGCACCGTATGGACATGGCCCAAAGAATTTGATAAAAATGCAGCCCCATCCGAAACGCCAGCCGTATCACAAATTCATACCTTATCGGGCATCAAGACCATCAAAGCCAACAGGTATTCCAATCTCGCGATTGATCAGCAAGGCCGGCTATGGTTCTGGGGGGCTACCGTTACAGGTGCCTTAGACAATACAACCTATCACAACGATAATACACCTGTATTATTAAAAGGGGTGCAGAATGTTAAAGACGCCTTTTTCGTTGAACGCTCCATTCTTGCTCTCACCACTGCTGGTAATGTATATGTCGCATCTCTAGATGGCGAAAAGCTATCATCCCATGTCCCTTTTGCATTACTTGCTCAAAATATTCAAAGCATCAAAGCAGGCCCACGACACATCATCATGCAAAAAGCCGACGGCGCTTTGTGGGGCTGGGGGGTTAACAAACATGCGCAACTCGGTATAGGCGATTATGAGTTTTTTTATAGTACGCCAGTTCCTGTGCAAAAGCCGATTCTCGTCCGTCTCAACAATACACCTGTCCCCCTAAGTAACGGTGTAATCACGCGCAACGGGCAGGCGTTTATTCCTCTCCGCTCCGTATTTGACAAACTAGGGGCCGAGGTCACATATGATTACAACAGCAAAATAGCAAAAATAGATCATTCCAAGGTAGGCGACCATCCCATCTCTATAGAAATAAATTTAAAAACCAGCCAAACAAAAGTGAACAGTAAATCTGTAGAACTCACCAATCCGCCCTTCATGGTGAACGGTATTGGTTATCTTCCACTGAGGCTCATCAGCGAGACACTGGGAGCCAAGGTAGATTGGATACAAAAAGAAGATACTATCGTAATTACGACGAAATAAAAGAATTGATTAGTGAATATGCTGCAGTCCAACTCTATGCCTTTGCCTCTGCTCTGTTCATTCTTGGTATCTGCTCAACAAAAAAGCACCTCACTCCGGCTCGTTGTCCGTGTAGTGAAGTGCTTATACCCTGTGAATCTCACACCTATTTTTTAGCTTTATTTTCTTTCTCTCTTTCAATCAGCATATCCACAATCATATCAATCTGTCCGGTAATAGCGATCGGATCGTAGCGATAGTAAGTATCAAAATCATTAAAGAATACTCTATTCTTCTTCACCGCAGGCAGATTACCCCACACAGCAGACGATTTCAGTTGCTTAAGCGCGGCACCCTTTTTGTCTGGATCATAGGTTGTCAGGAACATGTAATCTGCGTCATACTGCGGCAGTACCTCCATTGAAAGCTGCACCGTTTGTTCCTTGGAATTAGCTGTCTTTTTCGGCATATTCAGTTTGAGCGCATTGTATACGGCTTGTCCGCCTCGACCCGCATTGTCGCCAAAGATCCAAAGCGCGTTCTTGTCCGTCAACTCATACAAACCGAAGGTTGCCTTTTCGTCAATAACACCTTTCAGACGAGCGCGACCTTCAGCAGCCTTTTTATCAAAGGTGGCAATAAATTGCTCAGCCTTGCCCTTTTCCCCAGTGATATCCCCGAACAGCTTGACTGTATCATAGATATTAGTTGTGGTTCCGTACGGAATGTACAGGGTCGGGGCAATTTTAGACAAAGCTTCATAATTCGTATCCTTCATAACCACAATCAGATCGGGTTTGAGTTCCAGCGTCTTTTCCAAATTGGTTGGGTCCCCTACCTCCTTGGTTCCTTTTTCCTTCAGCAAATCGGTTAGAAAAGGGTTTTGAAACGCAGTCGGCTCCACACCCACCACGTTAGCACCTACGGATAGCAATTCTCCGCCGTAAAAATCGGTTACAATACGCTGTGGCTTAGCGGGAATCTGAATATCCCCTTTCACCGTTTTAAAGCTTCTCGTCTCTCCAGTAGCAGTGGATTCTTGCTTATCTCCTGAAGTTGAAGCAGGATTACCTCCAGTGTTATTTCCGCCGCATGCGCTCACAAATACAGACAATACAAGCATCAAAGCAGCCAGCATAAAAATCAATTTTTTTCTCAACACTAATAGCCCCCTATGTAATATGGAAATAGCCTTGTATCTACATGATAATGATTATCAATATCGTAAGCAATATATCAAGCGCCATCCCTGTTGTCAACTGAAAAGTGAAGGTTGTATTCTTTCACTTATAAAATGAAAAGACCTGCCAAAATGATGGCCAGGTCTTTTTTCATAAATCCGTCTTAGAAGCCTACATGGTGGGGGTAGGTTGCTGGAGGCTGCTTTCTGGTGATCGCTGTTTAGTTTTATATTGTTCTCCCCAATCCTTCATCAAGTTAATAATCGGGATCAGTGTTTCTCCAAATTCGGTAAGAGAGTATTCAACCTTAGGTGGAACCTGTTGGTAGACTTCACGGTGTACGACTCCGTCCTCTTCAAGCTCGCGCAATTGGAGTGTCAGCATACGCTGGGTAATTCCCGGACAGATCCGCCGAAAATCACTAAATCGCTTAGTCCCATACATGAGATGGTATAAAATAATCCCTTTCCACTTGCCCCCAATCACATCTAACGTGTACTCAACAGGACATGCCTGATCATTCCCAGCGGTACATTCACCAAAGCCGCCTTTCCGATTGCGCATTGGCTTTTCTCCTCCTTAGTATCATTTTATATACTACAGCACATTAATGTGCGTACTTCAAAAACAGTCATATATAATTTAATATTAGTCATGCAATTGATAAGCGTCAATTTTAATCACATCCATAAGGAGTGGCATTACCATGGAAACCTTAACAACCACTAAAGATCAAATCTTAGCTGCATACAAGTTCAGACATGCTACAAAAGAATTTGATAGTCATAAGAAAATTAGCGATTCCGATTTTGAGTTTATTCTTGAAACCGGTCGTTTATCCCCAAGCTCGTTTGGCTTTGAACCCTGGAAGTTTGTTGTCGTCCAAAGTAAAGAGATGCGTGAGAAGCTGCTGCCCTATTCCTGGGGGGCCACAAAACAGCTGCCAACAGCAAGCCATTTTGTGCTTATTCTCTCCAGATTACCTAAAGATATGGTAGCTTCATCCGATTATATCAAAAATATGATGGAAAACGTGCAGCAATTACCTGCTGAAGTGATGCAAGGCAAAGAGAAGGTATATGATGCCTTCCTGAAATCAGATTTTGCGCTCGAGGAAAATGAAAGAGCTATGTTCGAGTGGGCATGCCGACAAACCTACATCGCACTGGGCAATATGATGACTGCCGCAGCTCAAATCGGCATTGATTCCTGCCCGATCGAAGGTTTTAGTAAGCAAGACATTGAACGTATCCTCTCCGAGGAAGGCATTATGGATGCTGAGCATTTCGGTATTTCTTGCATGGTGGCTTTTGGATACCGTCTGAACGAGCCGCGCGACAAAACTCGTCGACCTGTAGATCAGATTGTAGAGTGGGTATAAAACCTTTTCTCTAAAACAAAGAGGGCGCCCAAGCCATTTCCATGGCCGTGGGGCGCCCTCTTTGCATAAAACTCAGGTCCTACAATTTTTGTCACTTCATACGCTTACTGAAAGTTCACTTTTTCCACGAAATAGATGTCCTTCAATCGAGCTTTCACGCGCTCAATTTCATCTGCTGTTAAAGGAGCCGTTGGACATAGCTTGAAGTTTCTTCCCGTCACATAGCTTACGTCCGTGTGACCATCCAGGTTGTAGGCCAGCCTCGGAACCGGTTTTCGGGTATAATCGGTAAAGTCAATAATGGACCATGCCGCATCTCCGTCCTCTTTGGATAAAATAATGCGCTGCGAGGCATTTTCGGTCCACAAATAGCGCAGATTCGCTGGTGAATTATTGGAATCCATAGCCGTCTTAATGCCTGAGCCTCTAAACATGAGTGTAAACTCTGTATGATCATTATTTGATCCTGCTACCGATTCATAAATCTGTTTCAGCCCGTCCACACCTACAATCTCGACCTTACGATCAAGCGGGAAATGATTCACAAAGTTCTCCCATATTGGACCCATGTTATGGGTGTTGGCAAGTGCGTTAATGTCCAAAATAATGGACAAGTAGTTTACCGTATTTATACGTTGATAAGGGTTATCCAAATATTGCTGTACTATATACAGTTGTGGTGCCGCATCTGTCTCCGTCACATAGGGATCACCCGGATGAAGAGTCCAACGTGAGGAATCTTTCGTATAGCGTGATCCAATCGGATCAATCGTAACCGAGTTCATGAATACGGTACCGCTATTATCGGCAATTCCTTGTGCGGGAACAATTGGATTGTCCTTATGGGACCAGTAAGGCATCAAAGGTGAGCCCTCACCATACATGCCGTTGACATTATATTGTGTAGCCGACCATCCCATCGCGGATGTAATTCGATAGTGATCTTTTAACCATTGAGTCTGTTCAGGATTCACCGTAAAGCTGGTCAATGATTTCGGGAGGTACTTCCGATATAGGTCTGTATCCATGCTTTCAAACACGGATGGTGATCCCATTGAACCCGATTGGTGTAGCTCATTGAATGCATTGTAACGGTACATATACAGCCACTCATCCATTTTTGCTTTCCAAACTGGAAGCTCGGGCGCGTCCAGGTTCGGAGACCCCGCCAGTATCCCGACTTCATCTCCATACTGATCGACGTAATCCAGAACCTGTTTAAGCTGCGGTCGGTTCGATTCCACAAAAACAAATCCGTTTTCCATCGCCCACGTCACTTTGATGTTGGGACCAAAGTGATCCATCAGCAATTGACGAGATTGCTTGATTTGGTCTACGGTAGTCACGCTTCCCTGCAGCATGATGGAGACAGCAAAGTATTGCTTTTTGCGTTCTCCGGGTTCCACCCTTAATTCCGCATCGGATGTGAAGTGAATCCCCTGGGATGGTGACTCAACCACAATTTTTAATGGAATGACCGAGTTCACTGCTGGAATCAAATGCAGATTGGCAATCTTTCCATCCTCGTCAAATATTCCACTGGAATCCTCTACCCGAAGTATCAAGTCGGACGGCAGCATCTCAGGAGCTATAACCTCTCCTTTAGCATTATGAAATACGTAAGACATTTTCCAAGCAGCAGGATCTAAAGTAGCCGCCTCTGAAATAGTATACGTAGCCAAGTATACAGACCTGATTACGTTCGGTGGTTCTGCCGGCGGAGCCTTCCCTTTTACGATCAGCTTGGTCTGAGCTGTAAGGACCTGATAAGGTTTGGCAATAGTGACCTTCATCGCGACCGGAATGAAGCTGTCCACAGCCGGAATATTTTCAGGATGTGCGATTTTCCCTTGTGTATCAAACACACCTAACTCATCACTAAATGTGTATGTGACACTCGTGACGCTGGCAGCAGGAATGCTTACTGGTCGCCCTTCATGATAGAGCTGAAAGGATAGCTGATACGAAGGGTACGTTTCCGGCTGATTTGCCAGCTCTTGTGCCTTGATTACCACCTCATCTACCAGAAAATCCGAAGAATGATCCGGTGGATTTACTGGAATTACGGGTGGTTTGGGATTAGGCTCCGGCGGTGTGACTGGCGGGTCCGGACTCGGCTTCGGTGGTATCACCGACGGTTCGGGTTTCGGCTCTATTGGAGTCACCGGGGAGACTGGTGAATCAGGGTTTGAGCGATGCCTTTTAGGCTCCTCAATGTCCGAATTTACAGGTTGTTGCTTGATCTCCGGTGTCAAGTCGACCGCATTCTTCTTCGATTCTTGTTGACTGGTCGTCTGAGGCATGGTTGCAGATCCAGTTCCTGATGACTCCAGTAAGCGCTTGGCACGTTCTCTCAGTCCGTCACCGCCTAACCATATCCGATAGGCAACCAGCGTGGCGTCCTGCCGACTCACAGGCTCTTTAGGATGGAAATAATGATTTGTATCCCCCTGGATCAGTTCCAACCGTTCCATCAGCCATACACTCGTTTGTGCATAATCTGATATATCAGATTGATCCACAAAACTGGATATACCAGCATGTAGGGGATCTTCATCAGTTACACCAAAATACCGGGCATACCATACAGCCATATCCTGACGAGTCATATTGTGCTTGGCACCGAATAAATGATCACTAATTCCTTTCGTAATCTTCTCTTCCTGTAGGGCCTGTACATAAGGCAAAGCCCAGGGTGATACATCCCGAAAAGAAGTTGCGCCGCTGTTATTCGATGTTCGCTTTAAGGTTTTAGCAAAAATGCTTGCCCATTCCTGCCGGGAGATCAATTGTAAAGGTCGAAAGCTCCCATCCTGATAACCCGTAACATAACCTTGAGCAGCCATGGTCTCAATCGCATCAGCTCCATAGGATTGTTCGATATCGTTAAAGGCTCTGTCCGCAAAAACAGGCGCACTATGTATACAGAACAACCAGACAGCCAGTAAACCAGCCATGTAATGCCTAATTTGTTTCAACCTTTTTTCACAGTTCATTATTTGAGATTATTACACCTCCTTTACGAGATGACACTGGGCCACTTTCACCTGTACCTTCATATCAACTTTGAAAATAAATCTCTTTTGTTTTCAAACGTTTTTTCATTACTGTTAACACCAAACTGTATATACTTGGTTTATCGGAATAATCCCCCTAGGATTGAATAAAGCCAGCAAAAAAAGTGACTTTAGTAATATGTTTCCCTGCTCATTCATTCTGTTTTTTTAAGCCGTAATTCCCTATCACTAAACAATGGTTTTCATTGGAAATTAAATACTTATATCTTTTGGGGTTATCATTTTTTTCATGTGTAGAAACAAAAAAAGAGATGACACCTGTATCGGCATTTGCCTGAGTACAAAATGTTATCTCTTTTTTAGTGTAAGATGCACTTATTACATTCGGTCTGCTCGTTAATCCTTTTTAAGCTCAGAGCCCTTATAAATATAAAAGTAGCCCTTTAGCGTTCCATTTTGCGGATAAGCGGCCGGATCTTTGTCTTTTATTTGGGCTACCCACACTCGGTTTATAAGTGTAGAGGGGCTTTCCTCAACTAGTGCTTCAGCAGACATGCCAGTGATTGGTTGTGCTGCGCTGGACCAGAATGTAACTAAGTAGACATCGTCAGCCTTAAAATGATAGCGTCCTTCACTTGGAGTTCCCTCATAAAATAACTCAGCCAAAGATGCTGCCTCAGATCCTCTCATAAAAACTCGAATCTCATCAGTTCCGTTCCATGTATGAGGAATTCCTTTCCTTGGATTAACGTATTCTACAGTTTCTGGCTCCTTGTTGCTATTAAAATCAACAACTGCATATTTATAAACCTCATCTGTTACACTCTTGATTGCAAATTCGGTTGTTTTCTCTGTTCGGTAGCCACTGAACTTTCCATACACATTCGGGGTTTTGCTAATTGCAGCGAAGGCCTTTTCCTGATCCATAAATCCAGCTCTTCCTGCTACTGGGGTCAGCCTGTAGGTCTTGATTTCAGTCCCCTTGTACTGATCCCAAGAGTATTCGTAATAATATTTTGCATAAGATATTCCACTGTTCCAGCCTACAGATACCAGCATGATAATACCTAGCATGAATACTGCTGGCCATTTTTTCAACATCATACCCACAACCTCTTTTCTCCAAATACACTTAAATTATCATTAGAATTATAGCTTTTCAATAATTCTATTAACAGTAAAATATTAGAAGGAAGTGTGGATAAATTATGTCTTTTCGGTTAGTTAGTCATGTGACTGCTTATATTATTGTCTTTATGGATATTTTCCGTTCCGGCATCCAATGCCGTTTTGTAATATAAGCATTTATGTTCAATAACTTCCATTGTTTTTTTTAGTTCTTCCATTTGTGCTTCTACAGTAGCCTTTCGTTCCAAAAACATGTCATATCTTTGTTGTAGTGTGGCATCCCCATCAGAGCACCAATCAATGAAATTTTTAATTTCTTTGATCGGCATTCCGGTCGATTTTAGACATTCAATTATTTTTAGAGCGTCAATATCGGATTCTTTAAATAATCTTGTTCCGCTAGATGTCCGTTCTACAAAAGGCATTAGTCCCTCCTTGTCGTAGTAACGCAAGGTATATGCTGTAAGATTCAATTCTTTAGCAACTTCGCTGATCGAATATGTCTTCATCATGCATCTCCTATTCTTAATTACGTAGACTTCGAGTTAACTCTAAGATATAAAAGGGATTTTATCAAGTTATTTGCTAAGTGTCACAGTCCCCTAGCAGGAATTTTCAAAAGGAGTATAAAGTAGTCGCTTGACTTAGAGTTAACTATAAGGATTAACATGGATTTACAAGAGAAAAAAACATGACGGAGAACCACTGCATTCTCTTGAAAAATATAATAAATAGGAGGCTATTTATGATAACTGCTAAAGCACGAGCTGTTGACGGCCCAGATCAGCCATTTCGAGCGGCTGAAATTAAACGACGGGATCTTGATTCGCATGATATTCTGATTGAAATTAAATATGCTGGCATATGCCACTCTGACATCCATACGGCTCACGGCGAATGGGGGCCAGTGAACTACCCTCTCGTACCCGGACATGAAATTGCAGGGATTGTTACGGATGTAGGATCTAAAGTTACAAAGTACAGCGTTGGTGATCGGGTAGGAGTCGGCTGTATGGTCGATTCCTGTGGCGAATGTGAGAACTGTCGTAAAGGAGAGGAACAATACTGCCTTAAAGGAAATGTTCCTACCTACGCTGGTGTTGACAAATACGGCGAGCCTACACAGGGCGGATATTCCACCCATATAGTCGTAACTGAGGATTTTGTAGTCAAAATTCCAGATAACATAGGGCTTGACGTGGCTGCTCCGTTACTTTGTGCAGGTATTACGACATATTCACCGTTAAATCACTGGGGAGCTGGTCCAGATAAGAAAGTGGCCGTTGTGGGCATGGGAGGCCTTGGCCATATGGCTATCAAGATTGCACATGCTATGGGTGCTGAGGTAACCGTTTTATCACAAACATTAAAGAAAAAAGAGGACGGCTTGCAATTTGGCGCGGACCACTATTATGCCACAAGCGAACCAGAAACATTTGAAAAACTGGCTGGGCACTTTGATTTGATTATTAACACGGTTAGTGCCAACATCAATCTGGACGCTTATTTTGCACTTCTTAATCTTGATGGAACTTTGGTGAACGTTGGTGCCCCTGGGGAGCCGATGTCACTAAATGTGATGTCCCTTATCGGACATCGCCGTTCATTTGCAGGCTCAATGATTGGAGGCATTCGTGAGACACAGGAAATGTTGGATTTCTGTGCAAAACACAATATTGTTCCTAAAATTGAAGTGATACCGGCCGACCAGATTGACGAAGCCTACAAACGCGTATTAGCTTCTGATGTGAAGTATAGATTCGTGATCGATATTAGCACCATGTGAGGTATGTAAATCAATAATGTTGTAAAAGTGATATATTTGCACTTATAGTGCGAACAGATTAACTACACACTTTCTTCCCCCACTCATAACCTTTCCATAGCTCATTCCTCTTCATATACAAAGAAAAGCCGGGCGCTACTCAGATAATCTGAATTACGCTCGGCAAATACTACATTATTAGCAGCCTATTCGTTTTTCTCTAATTCTTCAATTCTCTGCCGCTTTCCTATACCAAAGATGAAATATCCGACAATGACGATCGCCATGAATATTGCCCCAACAATCAATGGCAAGCGTGTATCCGGGTTAAACCACATTCCAACAATCACCAACAACAAAAAGATAATAGTAATGTAATTACTGATCGGGAAAAAACGAGATTTAAAGTTGTGGCCTTCCATTTCGTTCTTCCACTTTTTCCGGAATTTAAATTGACTGATGGCTAATGCAAACCACGGTACCATACCCGGGAGAACACTGGCGCTGTAAATGTACAGAAACAGTTTGGAATTAGGCATTAAGTAGTTAAATAGTACTCCTACCAGCAGCAAGGAAATCGTTGTTATTATACTATTTCTAGGGACACCGCTTGCGGAGACTTTCCCTAAGAACTTAGGAGCTTGTCCGTTCTTGGCCAATGTATATAACATTCTGCCTGCACTATAAATACCACTGTTGCAACCTGACATTGCAGCTGTAAGTACAACAAAGTTGATAATACCCGCAGCAGCCACGATGCCTACCTTGGCAAAAGTCAGTACAAACGGGCTGCCGATCTCGCCAATTTGGTTCCAAGGATAAAGCGTGACAATGACGAAGATCGCACCAACGTAAAAAATCAGAATACGCCAGATGATGTTTTTAATGGCTTTTCGCAGGGTCATTTTCGGATTCTCAGCTTCACCCGCCGTAATACCTATCATCTCGATCCCCTGGTAAGCCGCCGTTACAATACATAGTGCAAATAGGAACCCTTTTAGCCCGCCTGCAAAAAAACCACCATGACTGACTAGATTGGATAGTCCTATCGGTTGTCCGCCGTTGCCGAGGCCAAAGAAGATCATCCCCGTACCTACCACTAGCATGAAGATAATAGCGATAATCTTAATCATCGCAAACCAAAACTCAAATTCTCCATAAAATTTCACAGCCGCCAAATTAGCCAGCGCAATAATAATTACACCTGCCAAAGCTGGCAGCCATTGCGGGATATCTGGGAACCAGTAGCCCACATATACCCCAATCGCAGTGACTTCCGCCATTCCTACCGTAACCCATAAGAACCAATAGCACCAAGTGGTCAAGAAACCGGCCAAAGGGCTGATGTATTTATGAGCAAAGGTCGCAAATGAGCCCGTCACCGGTTCAAGAATCAACATTTCCCCCATGATCCGCATGACAAAAAACATAATAATCCCGGCTAAGAGATAAGCCAACAGCACCGAAGGTCCTGCCCATTTTATCGTACTTGCCGATCCCATAAACAAACCGACGCCAATCGTGCCTCCAAGCGCAATCAACTCAACGTGCCGTGGCTTCAGCCCTCTCGTTAATTGTTTCGATTCCAAAAGAACGCTCCCCTTCGTATATGTTCGTCATCAAATGCTAATGATCCGGAAAACTGTCTCCAAACATTATTAATTTTCAGACTGACGTGGTTGATCGAACGACTACAAGAGTAGTTCCACGATTCATAAATATACAAAGTAAACCACGTCCTATTTACCGTCCAAACCTTACTGTTTCTAAGACCGAGTCCGTAGCATTAGATGCATTGTATGACAAAAAACGTCTAAATACAACTGCTAATTAGCAGACATTTTTATACATGAAATGGAAAGGAAGGAGTTTCATTTTTCTGAACATTGGTCAATTTAATGTAATGCATTAGAGTGTTGAAGATGCATGTTTTTTTCAATGATAAATATCACGATATTTTATTTAAAACTTGTATTCCTATGGTGGAAACCATGAACTCCGAATGAAAGAGCAACATTTCAAACCTACCCTTGTGCTATAACTAGTCATGGATTCCAAACAAGGAGATGAAGACATGAGTATGTTAAAAGGTAAAATCGCTTTAGTAACTGGTGCAAGTCGGGGAATCGGTCACGGAGTTGCATTACGTTTGGCTCGGGAGGGTGCCATTGTCGCAGTACATTACGGAAAAAGGCACCATGAAGCAGATGAGGTGGTGCATAAAATTGAACAGATTGGAGGGGCTGCATTTACGATCGGTGCTGACTTCAGTGACCTGGACGGCATTCAAGATTTATATGCGAAATTGGATGAAGCGCTTCGAGAACGTACAGGCGATAATCGGTTTGATATTCTCGTCAATAACGCTGGAATCGGTCAAATTGTCTCTCTAGAAGAGACAACAGAAGAATCTTTTGACGAAGTCATGAACATGAATGTCAAAGCACCTCTTTTTGTTACCCAGCAAGCTTTGCCGCGTCTAAACGATGGAGGCCGCATTATCAATCTCTCCTCATTTGTTACACGTGTGGCTTCCCCTAGCGTTTTTGCATATAGCATGTCAAAGGGGGCAATCGACACACTTACGCACATGTTGGCTCATCAACTTGGAAGCCGTAATATTACAGTCAATGCCATCCAACCTGGCATTATCAACACAGAAATGAATAGCGAGACACTGCAAGATCCCAACGGGCAGAAATTTGCCGCTGGCCTTTCAATCTTCAAACGCTGGGGCGAGCCTGAGGATGTTGCAGATATAGCTGCCTTTCTTGCCTCATCGGACAGCCGTTGGGTCACTGGTCAAATGATTGATGCAAGTGGCGGATCTCATCTGTAAATAACAGCTTCAAAATAAAAACAAATTGCGTTGGTGAGAGAAAGTCGTCCTTCTCCCCCAACGCATGTAATAAGCAATCATCAAGTTGTTCAACACAACTACTACAGATCAGGTACCACAAAAAGTCCGGTAAGGACAGCTGGATATCTCAGGCAATGTAGAGTAAATTTCCTGCTCGGTAGAATAAGCATACGGATCCGAAAGAACTTCAAGAAGCTGCTCCATCACACGGTAATCTTCCCGTTCCACCGCAGCTTCCAGCGCTTCTTCTACCCGATGATTGCGCGGGATGATTGCAGGATTGCTGCTGCGCATCAGCTGCTGCGAGGAAGCCTCGGATTCCTGCTGTCTGTCCAGCCTCGCTTGCCACTGCTCGTGCCACTGGGTAAAATCTGCAGTGCTGAACAAAGCCGCATCCTCCAGCTTGTTTAAAGTTAGAGCACGGAAGGTATTGGTGTAGTCCGCACGATGCTTCTGCATGATTTTAAGAAGATCCTCAACAAGGGATTCATCCTGTGGCTCTTCGTTAAAGATCCCCAATTTCGCCCGCATTCCCGTAAGCCAATGATGGCGGAACATGTTTGCGAAATCTGCAATTGCATCCTCGGCCAGTTTGACAGCCTGCTCTCTGTCGTCATGCAACAGTGGCAATAGCGTCTCCGCCAATCTCGCGAGATTCCATGCAGCGATATGCGGCTGATTGACATAAGCATAGCGGCCCTGTATGTCGATGGAGCTGAACACTGTCTCAGGATCATAGGTATCCATAAAGGCGCAAGGACCATAATCAATGGTTTCTCCGCTAAGGGTCATATTGTCGGTGTTCATCACTCCGTGAATAAAACCGACCAGCTGCCACTGGGCGATCAGCTTCGCCTGACGCTTAATCACTTCCTGGAGCAGGCGAAGGTAGCGGTTTTCCTCGGTTTTAACTTCTGGGTAATGTCGTTCCAATGTGTAATCAGCCAGAGTACG
>NZ_JCAJRU010000025.1:0-31826 GCF_059447605.1 Paenibacillus sp. N119s
TCTTTTATGAAAACACGCACTTATCATGCTATAAATAGCCGGAAATTAACGCAAAACACTATTTTCATTCTACCACAGCTTCCAGTAGATAACAACAGCTACAACAAGACATCTAGCCATCAAGCCTCTGTAGATTATATATGCATTATTTATAACAAAAAACAGACCTGCTTGCATAAAGCGAGCAGATCTGTTTTATTCATGCGCAAAAGCTTCGAGCGTTCTGACCCTATGATCCTAAATCATAGACCCGAGGCGCTATCAGCATTTTTGGCAATATTATTTTTTCAGGTTGTAGAAAGATTTCAGGCCGTGGTATTGAGCCAGTTCACCCAGTTGGTCCTCAATACGGAGCAATTGGTTGTACTTCGCAATACGGTCAGTACGGGAAGGAGCACCTGTTTTGATTTGGCCTGCATTTGTTGCAACAGCGATATCAGCGATTGTGCTGTCTTCGGATTCACCAGAACGGTGAGAGATTACAGCTGTGTATCCTGCACGTTTAGCCAATTCGATAGCATCGAATGTTTCAGTCAGCGTACCGATTTGGTTTACTTTGATCAGGATGGAGTTACCGATGTTTTCTTCAATACCTTTAGCCAGACGCTCTGTGTTAGTTACGAACAGGTCGTCACCAACCAATTGGATTTTGTTGCCCAGTTTTTCAGTGAGCAATTTCCAACCTTCCCAGTCGTCTTCGGAGCAGCCATCTTCAATAGTGATGATTGGGTATTTATCAACCCAAGAAGCAAGCAGGTCAACGAACTCAGCAGAAGTGAAGGATTTGCCTTCGCCTTCCAGAGTGTATTTTCCATCTTTGAAGAACTCAGTGGAGGCAACGTCCATACCGAGGAATACGTCAACACCTGGTTTGTAACCAGCTTTTTCGATCGCTTCGATAATAGTGGACAGAGCTTCTTCATTGGATTTGAAGTTAGGAGCAAAACCACCTTCATCACCAACAGCTGTGTTCAAACCTTTGGAATTCAGTACGGATTTCAGGTTGTGGAAGATTTCAGCGCCAACACGCAGAGCTTCTTTGAATGTAGGAGCGCCTACAGGCAGAACCATGAATTCTTGTACGTCAACGTTGTTGTCGGCATGAGCGCCACCGTTAACGATGTTCATCATTGGTACTGGCAATTGTTTAGCGTTGAATCCGCCCAGGTAAGTGTACAGTGGCAAGCCCAGAGCTTCAGCAGCAGCGCGAGCTACAGCCATGGATACAGCCAGAATTGCATTTGCACCCAGTTTACCTTTGTTTGGAGTACCATCCAATTTGATCATCAGTGTATCGATTTCTACTTGGTTCACAGCATCCAAGCCGATTACTTCAGGAGCAATAATTTCGTTCACGTTTTTAACAGCTTGCAGAACGCCTTTACCCAGGTAACGGGATTTGTCGTTATCGCGAAGCTCTACAGCTTCGTGAGCGCCTGTGGAGGCACCAGAAGGAACGATAGCGCGACCAATCGCACCGGATTCCAGATATACTTCAACTTCAACTGTAGGGTTACCACGGGAGTCGAGGACTTCGCGAGCGTACACGTCAGAAATAATAGTCATTTGTACTTAATCTCCTTTGTAATTCATAATTTATTGGTCAAGCCTATACTTATTAAATCAAGCTTACTTGCGGGATGCAATCATAGATTTTCCTGTCATTTCCGCAGGTTGCGGAAGTTGCATCAAATCCAGAAGCGTTGGAGCTACGTCAGCCAGAATTCCATGCTCACGAAGAACAATATTTTCATCAGTCAAAATGAACGGAACCGGATTCGTTGTGTGAGCGGTGAACGGACGTCCCTGCTCATCAATTTCCATATCCGCGTTACCATGGTCAGCAATGATAATTACCACGCCGCCTTTGGCTTTAACTGCATCTACAACACGTCCAACACATTCATCCGTCGTCTCTACTGCCTTAATTGTTGGTTCCAGCATACCGGAGTGACCAACCATATCCGGATTGGCAAAGTTCAGGATAATCGCATCATGCTTGTCGGCTTCGATTTCCTTAACAGCAGCATCCGCTACTTCGTACGCACTCATTTCAGGCTTCAGATCATATGTAGCCACTTTAGGCGAGTTAATCAAAATACGAGTTTCGCCAGGAAGCTCCACATCGCGTCCGCCACTGAAAAAGAAAGTAACGTGCGGATACTTTTCTGTCTCAGCAATACGCAATTGCTTTTTGTTGTTTTGCACCAGCACTTCGCCAAACGTATTGTCCAGGTTTTTCGGTTCATAGGCAACAAATCCTCCAACCGTTTCACTGAACAGTGTCAAGCAAACAAAGTGCAGATTCTTAGGCCATTTTGGCCCACGGTCAAAACCACGGAAATCTTCATTGGTAAATACTTGAGACAATTGAATCGCACGGTCAGGACGGAAATTCAGGAATACAACGGAGTCATTGCTTTCGACCAGCCCTACAGGGCTTCCATCAGCTTTTACAATAACTGTTGGCTCCACGAATTCATCGAATACTGATTTTTCATACGATTCCTTCAAGGCTTCGAGTGGGTCAGTATATTGAGGACCTTCCCCGTATACGATTGCGCGGTATGACTTCTCAACACGTTCCCAACGTTTGTCGCGGTCCATGGCATAATAGCGTCCTTGTACGGTCGCGATTTGACCAATGCCCACTTCCTGAATTTTAGCTACCAGCTGCTGCATGAAGCCTACGCCGCTGTCAGGCATAACGTCACGTCCATCCATGAAAGCATGAATGTACACTTCAGTTAATCCTTCTTTTTTAGCCAGATCCAGCATCGCAAACAGATGGCTGATATGGCTATGCACACCCCCGTCGGACAGAAGTCCGTACAGGTGAAGCTTAGTGTTGTTCTTCTTCGCATGCTGCACTGCTTTAACCAGTGTTTCATTGTTGAAGAACTCGCCTTCACGGATGGACTTCGAAATACGAGTCAAGTCTTGATAAACAATTCGGCCTGCGCCGATGTTCAAGTGACCGACTTCGGAGTTACCCATTTGTCCTTCCGGCAGACCCACTGCTTCGCCAGAAGCTGTCAAGGTTGCATGTGGATACTGTTTTAAATACCGGTCGTAATTCGGCTTGTTGGCCTGTGCAACCGCATTGCCTTCCACAGTGTCACGCAGTCCGAATCCGTCCATAATAATTAAAGCTACCGGTTTTGGTGCTGTCATCTTACTTCGCCCCCTCAACAAGCGCGATGTACGACGCCGGTTGAAGACTGGCACCGCCCACGAGCGCGCCGTCAATATCGCTTTGACCCAGGTACTCAGTAACATTTTCAGGTTTTACACTACCACCGTACTGAATACGTACAGCATTTGCTGTATTTTCATCGTACACATCTTTAATCAGACTACGGATGTAGGAAATCACTTCATTCGCATCCTGCGAAGTGGAGGATTTGCCTGTTCCGATGGCCCAGATTGGCTCATAAGCAACCACGACTTGTGCCGCTTGATCCTTAGCCAGACCAGCAAAAGCTGCTACAGTTTGCACTTTGACAACTTCTTTGGTTTGACCTGCTTCACGTTCTTCCAGCTTTTCGCCTACACATACGATTGGAGTCAGGCTGTGACGGAATGCTGCATGAATCTTTTTGTTCACTGTTTCGTCTGTTTCGTTGAAATACTCACGGCGTTCAGAGTGTCCGATTACAACGTAATCTACGCCCAGGTCTTGCAACATTCTGCCGCTGATTTCACCTGTAAACGCACCATCTTCTGCAAAATGCAGATTTTGTGCGCCAATTTTAATAGATGTACCTTTTACTGCTTCAACCAGAGCAGGAAGATTAGTAAATGGAGCACAGATAACGCTCTCCACTCCTGCAACCTCTGCTTTACCTTTGATCTCTTCGATGAAGGTTTTAGCTTCTGGTACGGTTTTAAACATCTTCCAGTTACCCGCGATAATCGGTGTTCTCAATGGTTTCAACTCCTAACTATTAGGTGCCCTAAAGCCTTTATTACGCGCAATGCGTTTGATTATTTATCGTTAAGTGCAACGACACCTGGAAGTGCTTTGCCTTCCATGAATTCCAGAGATGCGCCGCCCCCAGTGGAAATGTGATCCATTTTGTCAGCCAAGTGGAATTTTTCAGCTGCAGCCGCAGAGTCACCGCCACCAATGATGGTGTATGCATCTGTTGTTGCACAAGCTTCTGCTACTTCACGAGTACCGCCAGCGAAAGGCTCGATTTCAAATACACCCATTGGTCCATTCCAAACAACCAATTTGGAGTTTTTGATAACATCTGCATAGATTTTACGAGTTTTCGGTCCGATATCCACGCCTTCCCAATCTGCAGGAATGCCGTCGATATCCACGATGTTTGTGTTCGCTGTAGCACTGAAATCGTCAGAGATCACGATATCCACAGGAAGGTAGAAGTTTTTGCCCAGCTTCTTCGCTTTTTCAATAAATCCAAGAGCTACGTCCAGTTTGGATTCATCAAGCAAAGATTGACCTACTTCATAACCTTGAGCTTTGAAGAATGTATAAGTCAAACCGCCGCCAATAATTACGTTATCTGCAATGTTCAGCAGGTTGTCGATGACATCGATTTTGTCTTTTACTTTGGAACCGCCAATAATGGCTGTAAAAGGACGATCTGGATTGGACAGAGCTTTACCAATGACAGACAACTCTTTTTCCATCAGCAAGCCGGAAACAGCCGGAAGGAAATGCGCGATACCTTCTGTAGAAGCATGAGCACGGTGTGCTGCACCAAAAGCATCATTCACGAAAATGTCAGCCAGTTCAGCAAATTGCTTCGCCAGTTCAGGATCATTTTTCTCTTCTCCTGGGTAGAAGCGTACATTTTCAAGCAATAGCACATCGCCGTTTTTCAGTTCAGCCACTTTCGCTTTAACAGCCTCACCAACTGCTTCGTCCACCTTAACAACAGGCTTATTGAGCAGTTCTGACAAACGTACACCAGCAGCAGTCAGACGCATGGATTCAACGACTTGACCCTTTGGACGTCCAAAGTGACTCGCCAAAATAACTTTTGCACCTTTTTCAATCAGGTAGTTAATCGTTGGCAAGGTTTCGCGAATACGCTTGTCATCTGTAATTTTACCATCCTCAACCGGAACGTTAAAATCTACACGCACAAACACCCGTTTTCCATTCAGTTCTATATCACGTACGCTCTTTTTGTTCATCTCCATATTCCTCCGCACCCTTATAATTTTACGAAACAGGAATTTAAGGCACATTTTGATATATAAAGAGCGGAAACAATAACACCTGTTTCCGCTCTATGATGTTGCTCGATAAGAAAATTCTTATTTAGCCAATTTAGCGAAGTATTCCAACGTACGGATCAATTGTGCAGTGTAGGACATTTCGTTGTCGTACCAAGCTACAGTTTTAACCAGTTGTTTGTCGCCAACAGTCAGAACCTTAGTTTGAGTTGCATCAAACAAGGAACCGAAAGTCAAACCTTTGATGTCAGAAGAAACGATTTGATCTTCAGTGTATCCGTAAGTTTCAGGATCGGAAGCTTCTTTCATCGCTGCGTTGATTTCTTCAGCAGTTACGTTTTTCTCCAGAACTGTTACCAGCTCAGTCAGGGAACCTGTTGGTACTGGAACGCGTTGAGCTGCACCGTCCAATTTACCTTTCAGTTCAGGGATAACCAGACCGATTGCTTTAGCAGCACCAGTAGTGTTAGGGATGATGTTTTCAGCTGCTGCGCGAGCACGACGGAAGTCACCTTTAGCATGTGGAGCATCCAAAGTGTTTTGGTCGCCAGTGTAAGCGTGAATTGTAGTCATCAAGCCTTCAACGATACCGAATTTGTCTTGCAGTGTTTTAGCCATAGGAGCCAAGCAGTTAGTTGTGCAAGAAGCACCGGAAATTACAGTTTCAGTTCCGTCCAGAATGTCATGGTTTACGTTGTAAACGACAGTTTTCATGTCGCCAGTAGCTGGAGCGGAGATAACAACTTTCTTAGCGCCGCCTTTCAAGTGAAGCTCAGCTTTTTCTTTAGTTGTGAAGAAGCCTGTGCATTCCAGAACGATGTCTACACCCAGGTCTCCCCAAGGCAGTTCTTCAGGGTTACGGTTAGCCAAAACTTTAACTTCTTTACCGTTTACTTTGAAGAAACCATCATGTACTTCTACTTCCCCTTGGAAAGTACCTTGTGTTGTATCATATTTCAGCAGATGTGCCAGCATTTTGGAATCTGTCAAATCGTTGATTGCTACTACTTCAATACCTTCCACGTCTTGAATACGGCGGAAAGCAAGGCGTCCAATACGTCCGAAACCGTTAATACCAACTTTAACTGTCATGAGTGAGTTCCTCCCAAAGTTCGTTTAGTTTAATTTTATATATTCAAGACAGACCCGAAAGCCCGTCAAGACAACACAATTAAAAATCATATTAATTCCTTAAATAACGGCTTACAATCTCGGCAGCAGCGCCTTCGTCGGTGACAAGAATGTCTTCCTGCCCGAAACGCAGTACCGCATGAATAGCAGCCGCCTTGCTCTTGCCTCCAGCCACACCCAGCACCGTCTCCGTACGCCTGATGTCCTCCAATCGGAGTCCAAGCGTCAGCATTCTGTGAACAACGACGCCGTCTTCGTTAAAATAATAGCCAAACGATTCGGCAACCGCGCCCTCATTGCTGATCTGGGCAAAGGTTTCAGGGTCAAGCTTGCGTCTGTGGGCCATTGCTATGGCGTTGCCTATCCCGTGAATGATAATACGACTCTCTCGAATCAGGCTCAATATATCCTGAATATTCGTATCCTCAAGCAAGGAGTTGTAAGCATGATTGCTGAGCAAATCCGGTACATGGAGCAGACGGTATTGAGCGCCGACCTTGCGAGCCATCGTGGAAGCAATTGTGTTTGCCTGCATTTCCATGCTCTCTCCCAAACCCCCGCGTGCCGGAACAAACCATCCACCCTTAAGCGGGCCGTTAGCAGGTAATGTCAGTTGTTCCGCTACATCTGCAATCGTCGTGCCACCTGTTACAGCGACCACGTCCTCGTCATCCATAACACTCAGCAGCGCCTTTGCGCCCGCACGGCCCAGTTCCTGCTTCGCTAACGGTGAAGCATCCGAATCCCCTGGAACGACAACCACCTTCCTCAAGCCGTAGGCTTGACGAATCTGATCCTCCAATTGGGACAGGCCGAACAAGTTGTTCGCTATCGGCTCCAGCTGTTCTAGCAGATCCAGTCCTGCTTTGCTCACCTTCATGCCCACACTCTCAATCTCAATTAACCCTTGCGCTTTAAGGAGATCGGTCTCAGCGCGCAGTACGCGCTCGGTCATGTCCAGTGAAGCTGCCAGTGTTCTGCGTCCAATCACTTCGGACAACATAATCTGATGCAGGATCGTGTACCTTTTTTTCAAAACATCCATGAGGTCGGGCAGAAGCTGCTTCTGTATTTCTAATATCTTTCGCATGCTTTCCACTCCCGCACACTTCTAAGTTCTGTCTCTATGCTATATCTCTAACTGGTCTTAAAATGTCCCGGGATAACTTTTTAAGTCCCACGTCTATCTTAACCAATATTTGCTTCACATGCAAGTCTATCTGATCCTATATTTCTCAACTTTTTATGTGAATATGCGCACGTAATAAAAGCTTGCAATTCAATGCCGTATATCATATAATCATCTTTGTTTCCAATTAATTAGTTAGTTGCTTGTTGTGATTCATTTGTGCGCCCGTGGTCCAACGGATATGACGTAGGCCTCCGGAGCCTGAGATCGAGGTTCGATTCCTCGCGGGCGCGCCATTTTATACAATTGACTATTGTTCCATATAATGTTTTTAACCAATAAGAGCGCTAAGTGCTCTTTTTTTTAATCAATAGTTTGACTTTCTTTGACTTTTTGTTTGAAATTGTTTATCATGTGGTTAATACGGTAACAGTTTATAAAAGGGATATGTAATTGGGCATATCCACCAAATCCACTAATGATATTTAAGGGAGGTTTTTTGACGTGAGCTATGTTCCTATGGTAGTAGAGCAAAGTAACCGCGGCGAACGCGCCTATGACATTTATTCCAGATTGTTGAAGGATCGCATTATTTTGTTGGGCTCGGACGTCAATGACGTTGTAGCCAACTCAATTATTGCACAAATGCTGTTTTTGGCTGCTGAAGATCCTGAAAAAGACATTCACTTGTATATTAACAGTCCTGGCGGTTCCATTACAGCTGGTATGGCCATTTTCGATACGATGCAATACATTAAACCTGACGTATCTACGATTTGTGTAGGTATGGCTGCCTCCATGGGTGCTTTCTTGCTGAATGCAGGTGCCAAGGGCAAACGTTTTGCCTTGCCAAACAGTGAAATTATGATTCACCAACCACTGGGTGGGGCACAAGGACAGGCAACGGATATCGAAATTCGCGCCCGTCGCATTCTGAAAATGCGTGACAAATTGAACCGCATTCTCGCAGATCGCACAGGTCAACCACTGGAACGCATCGAAAAAGACACAGACCGTGACTATTTCATGTCCGCTGATGATGCCAAAGAATACGGTATTATTGATAAAGTGTTAACTAGCTCCTCTCCAGAAGGTGTATAAGATAAGTGATTCAGCTTTGAATAGCTGGTAAATAAAAAGGCTGCCTCAGGATTTTTATATCCGGTAGGCAGCCTTTTTATTTACTATTCTTTTTTAATATAGATAATTAAATTTATTGATTTTGTCCCGCAAAAGGCTTCCCGCCCTGAGGCAGCAGTTGAGCAAACGAGTAGGTAAACTCCGGAATTCCATACGCGTATGGTGCATATTCGTACAAATCAAACACGATGGTTACGCCGCTGTTGGTCACATAATAATTCTGGTCTGCTGCCAACTCTTTAAATTTGTCAAAACCGTCTCCACCCTGGAGCCCATCAACCTTTTTCTTCAAATCAGCATTAAGGAACTTTTTGTAGTTCGGATTTGCCTTTAATACGTCAGATAATTGCAGCAGCTTACCATCAGCAAGCGAGAATGTGTACCCTTTACGTGCTGTCATGCCATGTGCGCCGCCTGTATACGAGTAGTCCTGCATAATCACACTCAGAATACCATCTTTGTTATAGGCAATCGCAAAATCATTCCCAAACTCATACGGTCTGTCTGTTGTAGCCCCTCCCTCTGCCATCATCTTTTTGCCTGCTGCCAATACTCCCTCTGCATGCTTTTTAAGCACATTATTAATGGCCTGTTGAGCCTCAGGATTCAGCTGGCTACCGCTGATTTGCGGGTACTTAATCTTATAAGACACCTTGGCATTACTCGAAGCTGGAAGCGTTTGAGCTGCTATTGTGAGTGAATTTTGCTGAGTTTTACTTAATGTTACTGTTTTCTGAGCTGCATTCCACTGTGCATCAATACCCAGATAGTCTTTCAGCAGACTCATAGGAATGTACAGCTTCCCGGCGATCATTTTGGCGTCCATGCTACGCGTGCTGATACCGTTCACATTACCATAGGCATCTGAGGAGGAGACCACGATATAGAGTTTGTTGTACCCACTACCCACTGTATATGCCGCTTCTTTGGTGTCATAGCTTACCGGAATTCCCAAGCTGTCGCGCAGGGCTGCCACAGGAAGGAGCGTGTTCCCGTTGATCTGGATTCCTTTGGTCGTTAATGTTTTGCCATTCCATTGAATAGAGATTCCCGGTTGTTGTGAAGTTGTTAACTGTTTGGTCGATGCTGCCTCAATATAGGAAACGGGAACAACCGCAACCCCTGCCAAAATTCCCGCTGCCAGTAGAGCTGAGCCCCATTTTTTCGTATGCTTGTTCATCGTAAGTATTCCTCCCATTGTAAATCTGCGCTATCTATGTGTTTTGATCACTTTTCTCATTATATCTATACCCTGTTGTATGTAGTTTACAATCTGTACACTCACTGATTTCAATCTGTACACCTAACAGCCATTAGCTATGACAGACTCATTACAAAATGATTTCAATAGACAAAAGAAGCCAACAAGTCATCCTGCAATGTTGCAGGTGCTTGCGGCTCCGTTTAATGTTCTATACTAGTTCATTTCATACTGGGCCGAAACTTGGACTTTCACCGTCACTTGACCGGACTGAATCTGTGTTCCACCACTCATATCCATAAGTGATTTGGACATGGCATTCTCACGTTGTGTATAAACCTGAGCTTCCCCGCCATCTACTGTCACATTCACCAGAGCACCTAAACCGCGTTTAGCTGATTTTGCTACAGCACTAGCTTTGGATTGAGCGTTATCCAACGCTTTTGCAATAGCCGCCTCCTCATAGGTGGAAGGATTCTCAACGGAAAACTGTACGTTATCTACGTTGTTTGCTCCTGAGTTTGTAGCCTCATCCAGCAGCTGACCGATTTTATCCAAATTGCGGTATTTCACTGAAAGTGTATGGTTGGCCATATAGCCTTTGAGCTTCTGCCCTTCTTTTTCGTTATAAGTATAGTTAGGTTGTACAGAGAACTGACTTGTCTGAATATCGTCTGCACTAATGCTCCATTTTTCTTTCAACAGTTGTGTGATCTTGTTTATTTTTGCAGCATTGGCTTTTTGAGCAGCAGCAGCAGTATTTCCTTCCGATTGCACACCAATAGAGAGATAAGCGATATCTGGCTTAGCCATTATTTCACCACTTCCACTCACGTTGATTACACCATTCGCCGTCGCAGCCGTTGCAGCATAAGCGCGATCAGCTCCCGTCCATAGCCCTCCTGCTACTCCTCCGACCAATAATGCTCCCGCAATCATTGCTGTGCTCACTGTTTTTGTCCAAACTTTCATCATATTCAACCTCTTTCTTGAAAATGTGTGTACCTTCCAGACGGAAAAGACGGGAAAAGGTTGCAATCGAGCATTTAAATTTCCGAGACAGAGCATTACCACAGAGGAATCAATTATCTGTAGCTTGGACTGAACACAGTCGCTATATGCAAAAAATATACATAAATAGCTTATATGGTTAGGCTTGCTGTGCTTATTTTCTGGATACAAAAAAAGCCCCAAAGGGGGCTTTTCGCTAAGAGCATACATCATATTATCACAAAGCAAATGTTCGATTATTGATTTTCCAGCTCTACCTTACTAACCAGACTTACTAAAGCGTTTACAGCCTGTTCGGCGTCCGCACCTTCGGCACTAATGTTGATTTCAGTACCTGTACTGATGGCGAGGCTCATAATACCCATGATACTCTTGGCATTAACCTTTTTGTCTTCTTTTTCCACAAAAATCTCAGATGAATATTTATTCGCTTCCTGTACGAACAACGCAGCAGGTCTGGCGTGCAGTCCTGTTTTCAAGCGTACGACTACTGGATGTTTTGACATGTTAGCTTACCCCCTCATCAAATAAATCTGGACGCTATTTACTCCATTTTATTTATCACATTATAACATTAACCCGGGACAGACACTAGAAAAAAAACTAAAAAAACCGGGGCTAAGAGCCCCACAACCCCTCTTTTTACGGAATTAGGCCGTTTTCTCCTCTGATTTTGTCAGCCATCTCGTCAATTTTGCGAAGTCGATGATTTACGCCCGATTTACTCACGACCCCTTTGAGCATTTCTCCGACTTCTTTCAAATTCAAATCAGGATGAGCGAGCCGAATTTCTGCCACTTCACGCAGTTTATCCGGCAAGGTCTCCAACCCCACTTCCCTCTCCAGCAGCTTGATATTTTCAATTTGCCGGACAGCAGCTCCGATCGTCTTGTTCAAATTAGCTGTTTCGCAATTAACAATCCGATTTACGGAATTGCGCATATCGCGCATAATACGTACATCTTCAAATTTGAACAAAGCTTGGTGGGCTCCAATGATACTGAGCAGCTCAATGATCTTCTCGCCTTCCTTGATGTAGAGAATAAAGCCTTTTTTACGCTCAATACAGCGGGCATTGAGATGAAACTCATTAGCAAGATCTACTAGCGCCTGACAATGCTCCTCATACATCGAAGAAATTTCAAGGTGGTAAGACGACCCCTCTGGATTATTCACAGAGCCACCTGCCATAAAGGCCCCCCGCAGATAAGCCCGCTTACAACAGTTTTTCCGAATGATATCACGATTAATCCCGTCAGTGAACAAGAAACCTTCTGAGACAATATAAAGCTCCTTTAGCAGCTCTTGTACACCATTGGGAATACGGACAATATACACATTATTTTTTTTCAAGCGCATTTTTTTCCGTACAAGCAGTTCGATGTGAAGTTGAAAATGCTTTTTGATCAAGGAGTAAATCCGCCTTGCAATCGCGGCATTTTCTGTGGACACGTCCAATATCACCCTTTTATTCGACAGTTGTACGGATCCGAGCATACGTATGAGCGCAGACAGTTCTGCTTTTTCACAGCAGGGCTGGCTTTCAATCATTGTAAGCTCTTTTTTCGTTTGTGCCGCAAAGGACAAGGGACTCACCTCCTTCTTAACATCCAGTTTTGTACCAATTGGTAAATATGCTGGCTCAATTTGTCGGCATCATGCCGTAAATACGTACGGAACAGAACTAATGTATCTGCCACTACTTTATATCCTCGATCAGCCAGCTCGCCCATGTCTACTTGAACGGGCTTAGCTCCCTGCTCGGCATACATCTCCTGTACTTGAGGTGGAATTTCCCCGTTATTTACTATGACATAGTCGAAGAGATGATGTCCTACATGCTCATAGATCGCTTGCAGGTGATCCCCCACCGTATAGCCGTCAGTTTCCCCTGGCTGTGTCATCACGTTGCAGACAAATATTTTGATAGCATCTGATTTCACCACAGCCTCAGCAAGCTTCGGTACAAGCAAATTTGGCAAAATGCTAGTATATAGACTGCCGGGACCAATCAAAATCGCATCGGCTTCATTAATAGCCTCTACGGCCTCAGGCAACGGCTCCACGTGAGTCGGTTCGAGAAAAACACGTTTGATTCGTCCGCCCGCTTCCGGGATTTTGGACTCCCCGGTGATTACCGTGCCATCCTCCATTTCGGCGTTCAGCACAACGCCTTCCTCAGCCGCCGGAAGCACACGCCCCCGGACAGCAAATACACGGCTAAGCTCGCGCACCGCCGTTACAAAATCCCCTGATATATCAGTCATCGCTGCTAGGATCAGATTTCCCAGACTATGGCCTGACAATCCTGATCCGGCACCGAAACGGTATTTTAGCATATCTGACATGACTGGTTCCACGTCAGCCAAGGCAGTCAGCACATTGCGGATATCCCCCGGAGGGGGCATCTGCAGCTCACTGCGCAATATCCCGGAGCTTCCGCCATCGTCAGCGACTGTAACAATAGCCGTAATATCCAGCGGCTTTTGCTTCAAGCCCCGCAGCATGACGGACAAGCCGGTTCCGCCGCCCATAACAACAATACGCGGGCGCTCCCGTTGTGATCCGGTCTCTTTCATGATTTCACCTCATTAATGCCGGTCCCGATCAGCATCCCGATGCGAAACAGAAACGGATTCTGTCTCGCTGGCACCCAGCATTTTTCCTAAATACTCCGATATTGCAACAGAACGATGCTTACCGCCAGTACAGCCAATACCGATAATGACCTGACTTTTACCCTCTTTGCGATACTGCGGAATCAAAAAATGCAACATATCCAGCAACTTGGTCAGGAACGCCTGAGTCTCAGGCCATTTCATGACATAATCATATACATCGCTATCCTGTCCCGTGTGTGGGCGCAGTTGGTCCACATAGTGGGGATTCGGCAGGAAGCGCACATCGAATACAAGATCGGCATCAATGGGAATACCATATTTGAAGCCAAAAGATGTAATGTTCACAGACAGCATGCTGCTCTCCAGATGGGAAAATCGCGAAATAATCCTCGCCTTTAAGGTTGCAGGCTTCATCACACTGGTATCAATAACCTGTGTAGCGGAGTTTTTGAGTTCTTCCAGCATCTTACGCTCCAACCGAATCCCATCCAAAGGCATACCCTCTGGAGCAAGCGGATGCCGTCTACGGCTTTCTTTGTACCGCTGTACAAGAACACCATCATTTGCATTTAAAAATAAAATCTCACAATGAATTGTAAAATGTTCCTTAATATAATTAAGCGATTCCGACAAGGCGGTAAAGAATTCCCGTCCGCGTAAATCAATGACAAGAGCCACCTTGCCTATTTTACCGTTAGACTGCTCAATCAACTCGGCAAATTTGGGAATCAGCACAGGGGGCAAATTATCAACGCAGAAGAAGCCCAAATCTTCAAGGCTCTGTACCGCAATGGTCTTCCCTGCGCCTGACATCCCTGTAATAATAATGAGCGTTGCCCACGGCGCAGCATTTTTTACATTGTCTGTCATATGGACTTCCCTCTCCTTTTGCTTCTTCGCTCTATGCCAGTATTCGTACTATCAACTGTGGATTAGGAGCGTAGCAGCAACCCTGCAGCCCCTACGATACCCGCGTCATTGCCTAGTACCGCTGGTACGATATATACCCCTTGTTGAAGCGGTTCAGGCGCCAGCTTGGCGTATACGCGACGCATCTCTTCAAACAAAAAGTCGCCTGCTTTAGACACACCGCCACCTATAATAAACAACTCTGGATTAAGCACAGCGGCAACCGCTGCCATAGATTTCCCCAAATAAAAGGCAGCCCGGTTCACAATGCGCAGCGCCACTTCATCCCCGGCTTTAGCAGCATCAAATACTTCCTTGGCGGCAATGTGTTCTTCCAGCGCCAGAGAGGTCCGGTCGCCACGTTCCACAGCATCCTTGGCCATACGAATGATGCCTGTTGCGGAAGATACCGTTTCCAAGCAACCCATTTTACCGCATCCACACTGAATGGCCTCCAGATCAGGTACGACACTGATATGACCAATTTCCCCAGCCATGCCTGAGAAACCTTGATATATTCTACCGTTTATAATGATACCGCCACCTACTCCTGTTCCCAGGGTATAGCATACGCAGTTTTCTATGCCTTTGCCTGCACCAGCCCAAGCCTCACCTAGCGCAGCAACATTCGCATCATTGTCTATTTTCACTGGCTTGCCAATCCGGTTCTCTAGGAGCGCACGGATCGGTACGTCACGAAAGCCAATATTAGGAGCGAGGACAATAATACCATCACGAACATTCGTAAAACCTGCAACACCTGCACCGACACCCTTTAGTTGATCCCACTCATAAGGAGATTCCTCAACAATGTGCCGCACATATTTTTCGATATTACCAATGACAACGTCTACACCTTTATCGGTTTCAGTTGGTCCCTCATATGTGTGCAAAAGCTGTCCGTTTTCATTACAAATGCCGACTTTAATCGCGGTACCGCCCAAATCGACACCTACATAGATACTTTCAGACATGTTCCAAGCCACCTTTTATGTTTACTTAAAAATCTGGTATGAAATATAGCTTAAAATTCCTGCCTCATAATAGTATTCCTACGTTCCAACTATAATTGAAGCCCCCGTTACGGTCAAGGACACTTGCCTGTTGAAAAATGTACGATTAGCTGAACTTTTATCCTCATGTCCCCAAAAAAAGGAGAAAGCCTGTGCAAATGCACCAGGCTTTCTCTTACTGTACCAAAAGATCCGGCTTGGACGAGGGTTCTTTAGCCCCATATTAGCCACTTTGTGTATTATAGACACTCTTTATTGATCCAGTGATTCGCTCCAGTCGTGGACAGCGCTGCCTTCGAGATACTTTTCGCAATCCATAGCCGCCATACAGCCCGTTCCCGCAGCTGTAATGGCTTGGCGATAACGGTTATCCTGCACATCCCCACAGGCAAAAACGCCCGGGATATTCGTTTCCGTCGTACCCGGCTTCACTTCAATGTAGCCGTGTTCATCGGTATGAATTTGTCCGTTCAGGAAGCCTGTGTTTGGTGTATGACCAATCGCCACAAACACGCCATCTGCCTCGATCAGCTCATCCTGGTTGGTCTCATTATTGTGTACTTTCAAGCCCTTTAAGCCAGTTTCTCCCGTCACAACTTCCAAAGGAGTCCGGTTTAATGCCCAATGTACTTTTTCATTTTCACGTGCGCGGTCCTGCATAATTTTGGATGCCCGCAACTCGTCGCGACGATGGACCAAGGTTACGCTGGAAGCAAAACGAGTCAAAAAGCTCGCTTCCTCCATGGCCGAATCGCCACCGCCGACTACGATAATCTTTTTACCGCGGAAAAAGAAGCCGTCGCAAGTTGCACATGTACTAACTCCACGACCTACATTGTCCTGCTCACCTGGAATGCCAAGATATTTGGCGGACGCACCTGTAGCAATAATAACCGACTCCGCTTCAATGATGCCTTTACCCTCTACCTTCACTTTAAAAGGGCGCTTGCTAAAATCCACTTCTTCCACCCAACCGGAAGTAAACTCAGCACCAAAACGTTCGGCCTGCTTGCGCATGTTATCCATCAGTTCAGGTCCGAGGATACCCTGCTCGAAACCCGGGAAATTTTCAATTTCAGTCGTTGTGGTAAGCTGCCCACCGGGCTGCATTCCTTCGATGATCAGCGGATTCATGTTGGCCCGTGCCAAATAAATAGCGGCTGTGTAACCTGCAGGACCTGTACCAATAATTATGGATTTATACATACGTTTGTTGCCTCCTTTAAGTGATGTTTGCAGCAGGTCCTAGACCTGCTTTTTAAACGTGGAGAGCGGCTGCTTTAGCTTCTGCTTGATACCACACACGCTGTCAATTTGACGTGCATAGCGGCTTACGGTCGATACGGAAATACCATAGCGGTCGGCTACTTCCTGATAGGTGACTGAATGATGATGCATTTTGGCTGTCAAATACTCCAGCGCAGCTGCCCACCCCTCAGTATGCTGAACCATCGGAACTTCTGGAGCAAGCCGATCCAAATACTCCAGCCAAAGTGATCTCAAATCATGCTGCATAGCCGGATCGGATGACTTGTTCGTGACGGTCAGCACTTTATCCAGCACGGCCTGCCATTGTGGATCAACTGTCGAAGCAGAGCTATCACCTTCAGTTGCATGTGAAACCTTTTCAGTCTCCAACCGCTCAGAATGCTCTGTTTCCGAATGTGTATTCTGTTCATTCCGCTCTGCCAGCTCATGCAATACTTGCAAAGCACGGCGTTGGAGTTCACTATCCTGATCCGGATCTTCTACAAAGGACTCCAGTGCCTGGCGAACCTCATCGTCACCGATCAGGCTTAACGCCTGAATGACCTGAAGCTGAGTCGCCCGGTCTCCGTGACGCAAGGCCCAGAAGAAAGATGACCGGATTAGCGGGTCCTTCTTCATACTGTCCGGTACCTGCTCAGCGCCAAACTTCTCCCACATGCGGAATTGCTCCTCAAACGGGAGATGATAATGATAGCTGAGCACTTGCAGCGGTGTACCTTCCTGCTGAAGCTCTTCCAATCTGGACAGGAAAAATCTCGGAACCTCCGAAGAGGCATCCTGCTTTTGCAAATGACTCCATAACCGCCGAGCTTCCGCGTATCTTCCCGTATTGCTGGCAGCTACCGCCGTGTAATGGTACAAAGAGGCGTCCGCTTTGTTCTCTCCACCGCCATGAAGCAATCTACGGAAATGTCTGTAGGCCTCCTCATGGCGTCCGAGAATCCCCATAGTAGTCGCCAGCTTGAATACCTGCTCCTCCTGAAACGGTATTGTGACCGCCAAGGTTTGAACCAGACGATCCAATTCCGGGCCGCCGCCTTCGTGCTGATAAAAAATCGCCAAGTTACACAATGCGTGTAAATTACCCGGCTCATCCTCCAACACTTGAATAATGGTAGCCTTAGCATTTTGGAACAATCCCATGTAGTAATACGCTAGCGCCAGATTATTCCGCGCAGCGAACATGTCAGGTTGCTCCTCAGAAATTTGCTTGAGCAGTTGGGCTGCCTGAGCAAACTTTCCTTCCTCCAGCAGAACACGGGCCTGATCATGCTCGACCACTCCCTGCCGGGCCTTAATGCGGTTCAGCTTCGTTGGACGGTCCAGCTCATAATAGAGCAGCTCCATCATTTCCTCGGCTTCATCAAGAAACTGGCCTTCTTCGTCCTCCTCCAGGTACGTGACCAATGCTTTTTCCGCTTCTTCAAACTGCTCCATATTAGCGTAATTATTCGCCATATAGAAATAACATTCTGTCATTGACGAGTCTACGTCACTCAGAACAGAGGATAGGATCTCATTTGAACCTGCATAATCCCCCATCTCTGATAATATACCCGCCATATTGCAATGATTCACCGGATTATCCGGTTCATATTCAACGGCTTTGCGAAAATATTTCAATGCCTTGTCATAATGATTGCGATCAAGCGAGCGCACAGCTTTCTCAAAAAAGAAAGATGCGTCGAAACGCAAAGCAATAATCTTAGGGCTAGGTTCCGAAACTCGCAGATGTTTCCCTTTCATAAATAACCAAGGCACCTCCTTTAAAAGTAACTGACATGTTCATACCCTTCAGTATACCACAACTTCAAAACGACTTGACAGTCGATCCTGCCTTATTCCAAAAAACGGTTTCGTGCTCGTACCCCGATAAATACATATACAAAAATACGCTAAATAGCCGAGCGCATTTTCCCTGTGTGAAAGGTGCGTTCGGCTAGTCACTGGATACAACATTTAATATAGTATTATAACGTCAGCGGAACCTGCGAACGTTCACGTTGCTCAAATACAGCAAGCTCGCGATAGCCAACCTCATGTAAAAGCGCACGCGCCTTCTCCAGATGCTCAGCCAGCTTTGCCGGGTCATGGGCATCCGAGCCGATGGTTAATGGAATGCCTAGCGCAAATGCCTCCTCCAGCATGCGACGGCTCGGGAACATTTCAGCACAGGGTTTGGAAAGCCCTGAGGCATTCAGTTCCATAGCCCGACCGCTGCGGGCTACGGCTGAGAGTGCGGAGTGCTCCAATACACGCAGCTCCTCCTCTTCCTCTGGCTTCGGATGATAGCCGAAGCGCTTAATGACATCCAAATGACCCATGATGTCATACAAACCGGTCGCGGCCGCCTTGGAAACCGCGTCATAATACGAGCTGTACACCTCCAGCACATTTTTACCTTCCCAATGGTGTACCTGACGGAAGTCGGTGACATCCCACTCACCGAGAAAGTGAACGGAACCAATTACATAATCCCATGGGTATGCATGGATGATACTTTCGATTTCACGTTCCCAGCCCTCGATGTAGTCGCCTTCCAAACCAACACGAATATCAATTTGCCCTTTATAGCGCTCCTTCAGATCCAAGCATTCTTCCACGTATCGGGGCAGCTCATCCATAGGCATTGCCATTTCTGGATAATAGTTGGCAGGTTCTACATGCAGCAGCGGCATATGATCGGACAAACCCAGCTGATCCAGCCCCAGTCGAATCCCCCGCTGTACATACTCCTCCAGGCTTCCTATCGCATGCCCGCAGCGGGAATGATGCGTATGATAGTCAATTTTCATGCAGCCCTCCCCTTTCATACAATGCAGCACACGTCCTAATCACGACGAGGGCGTTCATGACGGCGATTCAGCTCAGCCAGCACGTCATCGAGTGGTAGCTTGCGCTCCTGCAACAGCACCAACAGGTGATAAATCAAGTCGCTGACCTCTAGGCGCAACTCCTCATTATCTTTATTTTTGGCTGCAATGATGGTCTCGGAGGCTTCTTCGCCAACCTTTTTCAGGATTTTGTCTACGCCTTTGTCAAAGAGATAGGTCGTATAGGCTCCCTCAGGACGTGTCTCCTCGCGTTCCTTAATAATTGCCTCCAATTGGGCAAGCACCTCAAAACGACCTTCTGAAACACTGGAAATCGCATCGGTACGATTTGTCAACTGAGCTCCTGCATTTCCTACAGCAGGTGTTACGGCTGTCCCTGGCGCGGAAATATCACGAGAAAAGCAACTCGTTGCGCCTGTATGACAGGCAGGACCGCTTGGAATGACACGCACCAATAGAGCGTCGCCGTCACAATCAAGCTGGATGGAAGAGATCTTTTGCGTATTCCCAGAAGTTGCCCCCTTGTGCCACAGCTCCTGTCTGGAACGTGACCAGAACCAGGTCTCTCCTGACTCCAAAGACAGCTTCAGCGACTCGCGGTTCATATAGGCCAGCGTCAACACCTGAAGCGTAGCATCATCCTGCACAATCGCCGAAACAAGCCCTGCCTCATTCCAGCGGACATTATCCAATATCTGCTCCAGAGATAGCTGTTGGTTCAATTCACTGCTCATCGTATCTCCACTCCTCTGCACTTCAAATCCCGTTTCAGCTCAGGGATTCCGATTTCTTTATAGTGAAAAATCGTTGCTGCTAATCCAGCATCCGCCTTGCCTGACGTAAATACGTCATAGAAATGCTCCTGTTTGCCTGCACCGCCGGAAGCAATCACTGGAATCCCTACGGTATCCGAAAACGCGGAAGTCAGCGGCAGGTCAAAGCCATCCTTGGTTCCGTCTGCATTCATGCTGGTCAGCAGAATCTCACCGGCCCCCAGCCGCTCTGCTTCCTTAGCCCAGGCCAAGGCTCGAATACCCGATGGCGTGCGGCCTCCGTGCGTGTATACTTCCCATTCGCCCCACGCCTCATTGTACTTGGCATCGATGGCAACAACGATACATTGTGAACCAAAGCTGCGCGCACCTTCTGCAATCAGCTGCGGGTTACGAACAGCCGCCGTATTTACGCCGATTTTATCAGCACCAGCACGTAAAATGCGTTTCATATCGTCGACATGAGATATCCCGCCACCTACGGTGAAAGGAATGGCAATTTCCCCGGCTGTCTGGCGAACTACTTCTTCCATTGTGGCACGGCCTTCAACCGAAGCGGAAATATCCAAAAATACGATTTCGTCCGCCCCTTCCCGGTCATAAAGCGCAGCCAGTTCCACCGGATCACCCGCATCGCGTAAGTTCACAAAATTAACGCCCTTAACCACCCTGCCATCCTTTACATCCAGGCAGGGAATAATACGTTTAGCCAGCATGCCTACTCCCCCTATGCCTTTGCTACAGCTTGTACGGCAACCTGTAAATCAATGCTCCCTGTATACAATGCTTTACCCACAATAGCACCACCTACGCCTTCGTTCGCATAGGTGCTCAGTGTGATTAGATCATCCATCTTGCTGACACCGCCGGATGCAATCACGGTTCGGCCACTGCTTTTGGCAAGCGCTGCGATCGCCTCCACATTCGGACCCTGCATCATACCGTCGCGGGAGATATCTGTGAAAATAAATGTCTCCGCTCCCTTGGAGGCCAGCTCAGCAGCTAACTCATCTGCTCGGACCTCCGAGGTTTCGAGCCATCCTCGTGTGGCCACATAGCCATTCCGCGCATCCAGACCGATGGCGATCCGATCACCGTAGGTACCCAATACCGCTTCCGTAAAAGCACGATCCTCAATAGCTGCCGTACCCAAAATCACCCGGCTCACGCCCAGCGACAACAGCCGCTCCACATGCTCGCGCGTACGTAACCCGCCGCCCACTTGCACGGGCACTTGTACCGCAGAAGCGATCCGTCCAATAAGCGCATCGTTCACGGGTTGGCCTGCTTTGGCACCATCCAAATCAACTAAATGAATGTAGGAGCCGCCCAAACGCTCCCATTCTCGTGCTACTTCCACCGGATTTTCGTTGTATATCGTCTCCTGGTTATAATCTCCTTGCACCAGTCGTACACATTTGCCATCGCGAATATCAATCGCCGGGTATATCGTGAACAAAGTATGACCCCCTTATGAGCTAATCAACAGCTATATATCCTGGCACCCATCAACGCCCAAAATTAGGCTTATCAACAACTTACGCTTAAGTAGTTATGCTCGCTTTTCCGCTTCCGCCAATTCCAAAAACCGACGAAGTAGACGCATTCCCATTTCTCCGCTTTTCTCCGGATGGAACTGCATGCCGTATACCTTTCCTCTGCCTACGATAGCCGTTACAGGTCCGCCATAGTCGGTTACTGCCAGTAGGTCACTTTCGTTCTCCGGCTTTGCATGATAGGAATGCACAAAATACACATGCCCTTCCTCTAAACCCTGCAATAACGGGTGCTCTGGCTGGGTGATATGCAGACGATTCCAGCCCATATGCGGCACTTTAACGCCCAGATCAGGAGCAAACCGAACGACCTCGCCTGGTAAAATATCAAGCCCTTCGTGACTGCCGTATTCTTCACCACGAGTGAACAATAGCTGCATTCCCAAACAAACACCGAGCAGCGGTTGTCCAGCACCTGCAACTTCCTGAATAACCCGATCTAACCCGCTGGAACGCAGATGCTCCATCGCATCCCCAAAGGCCCCTACACCCGGCAAAATCACACCGCTGGAGGCACGAATCACTTGAGCATCTCCTGTCACTACAGCCTCATAACCAAGGCGCTCAACCGCCCTGCTCACACTATGCAGATTGCCTCTGCCGTAATCCACAATGGCAATGGACATGGACTACAGCACTCCCTTCGTTGAAGGCACTCCTGTCACTCGTGGATCAATGGAGGTCGCCTCATCCAATGCACGGCCCAAGGCTTTGAACACTGCCTCAATCATATGATGGGTATTTTGCCCATAGTGGACAATGACGTGTAGCGTCATACGCGCCTCCAGCGCAAATTTCCATAGAAATTCATGCACCAGCTCTGTCGAGAAGCTGCCTACCTGCTGAGACGGATACTCTGCACGATACTCAAAATGAGGTCGGTTGCTAAGATCAATAACAACCTGCGCGAGCGCCTCATCCATCGGTACAAAGACGCTGGCATAGCGCTTGATGCCTTTTTTATCACCCAATGCTTCCAGCAAGGTTTGCCCTAGACAGATCCCAATGTCCTCCACGGTATGGTGATCGTCGATATCCACATCCCCTCTGGCCTGTACGTTCAGATCAAATTGTCCGTGCTTCGTGAACAAATCCAGCATGTGATTCAGAAAAGGAACATCCGTCTCAATCTCTGCTTGCCCTGTACCATCTACTGCAAATGATAGCTGAATATCTGTTTCGTTCGTTTTCCGACTAACACTGCCTGTACGCTCTGCTTTGTTATTTTCGTTCCCCATCGCCATCCACCGCCTTCTTCTCATTGTCCAATCGAACTTGTATCGCCCGTGCGTGCCCTTCCAGTCCTTCATGCCGAGCAAGTTGCATAATGGTCTCTCCGTTGCGCAGCAGCGCTTCCTTGCTGTAATAGATCATACTCGACTTCTTAATAAAATCATCAATATCCACTGGCGAGGAAAAGCGCGCCGTTCCATTCGTTGGAATAATATGATTAGGTCCGGCAAAATAATCGCCTACCGGCTCCGAGCTGTACGCCCCGAGAAAAATAGCTCCTGCATTTTCGATCATCCCCATATGCTCCATCGGCTGCTCTGTCATGATCTCCAAATGCTCTGGCGCAAGCCGGTTTACTATACGGATGCCCTCTTCTAAATTGCTTACGACAATAACGGCTCCATATGCCTCCACCGATGCAGCAGCAATATCTCTGCGCGGCAGCTCCGCCAATTGGCGCTGTACCTCGACTGATACTTCTTCGGCCAGACGTTGCGAAGGCGTAACTAGAATGGCCGAGGCCATTTCGTCATGTTCCGCCTGTGAAAGTAGATCAGCTGCGACATAAGAGGGGTTCGCCGTGTCGTCAGCCAATACGACAATTTCGCTCGGTCCCGCAATACTGTCGATATCCACTGCTCCGTATACCTCTCGCTTCGCCAACGCTACATAGATGTTGCCGGGACCGCAAATTTTATCGACCGGTTCAATAGTATGTGTCCCGTATGCAAGAGAGGCAATAGCCTGTGCTCCGCCAACTCTGTATATTTCCGTTACACCAGCCTCTGCCGCAGCTACCAGTGTATAGGGGTCGATCCCTGCCTTTCCACCTGTCGCCGGGGGTGTCACCATAACAATCTCCGGTACTCCAGCCACTTGAGCTGGAATAACATTCATTAATACCGAGGAAGGATAGGCAGCTTTACCACCCGGAACATACACGCCTACACGTTTCAACGGTCGGATGATTTGACCGAGCAAGCTACCGTCTGGCTGTAAATCCATCCATGAGTTACGCTTTTGCTTGATATGAAAAGCACGTATATGGTCGGCTGCTTCTCGAATCGCCTGTATAAATGAAGGCTCTACTTTATCATAGGCCGACTTCAATTCTTCATCTGTCACACGAAGCTGCTCGGCTGTCAGCGATACACCATCATACGTTTTCGTATACCGCAGGATAGCCTTATCCCCCTCTTGGCGTACCGATTGAATAATGGTACGTACTGCCTCATTTTGCTCAGGTGTGCCGTAATCTACCTCTCGTTGGAGACTGAAATCACGGGCTGCTACGATCTTCATTTGCTCATTCCCCCTTACCTGCAGCTTGCTTGCAGAATGCTCTTTAACCGTTGCTCCGTTCCTTTAATCCTTCGGTACTACCTCCGTTGGAATTACCCGATGCAATCGATCACACAACGCCTGAATCGAACTATTTTTCATCCGGTAACTGACCCGGTTGGCAATCAGACGACTGGTAATATCCAGTATGCTGATCTGCTCAACCAATCCGTTCTCCCGCAAGGTCTGACCTGTTTCCACCATATCTACAATGCGATCTGCCAGACCAATTAACGGCGCCAGCTCGATGGAGCCATTCAGCTTAATGACCTCCACCTGCTGACCCTGCTCGCGAAAATACTGGGAAGCCATATTCGGGTATTTGGTAGCGACCCGCTGACGAATACCTGGTTGCCAATCGGGTAAAGCAATCACCGACATGCGGCAACGGGCAATCCCCAGATCCAGCAGCTCATATACATCTTTGTTTTCTTCCAGCAAAACATCCTTACCCACAATACCGATGTCAGCTGCACCGTACTCTACATACGTAGGAACATCGACGGGCTTTGCCATAATAAATTCCATCCCCAGCTCAGGCAGTGGAATGACCAGCTTGCGCGTTTCGTCCACATCCAGTGGAATGGGAACTCCTGCCCGGCGAAACAACTCGGAAGCCTGCTTATAAATCCGTCCCTTCGGCATGGCTACCTTCAATGTTTCCGTCATGGCAATTCCCTCCTTTGTACTGGCTGTCTTCCTGCGGCTGTATAGCTATATACCTCTGCGTACAGATCCTGCTGCTCATGACGTCGACCTTCTGGCCCTCCTGTGAGTCCTGTCACCACAGTAAAACCCTCTGCACGCAGCTGTGCCGCTGCAGATAAAGCCTCCTGTCGTCCCTGCTCGTCATAACGAATAAGTACAGGGCGCTTCGTTTCAATTGCGATACCATCCACACCATCGACGATTCGGTTCGTCTTCAATGCGAATCCCGTTGCCGGGACAGATCGCCCAAACTGCTGAAGCAGATTGTCATAACGACCTCCGTTGCAAACTGGGAACCCAATTTCGGATGCATAGCCCTCAAAAGTCATTCCTGTATAATATGAAAAATCCCCGATCATGGTAAGATCAATTAGCACATGTTCAGATACGCCGTACGCCTCCAGCACTTCCCACACCTCGCACAAATGTGCAATGGATTGAAGCGTCTTCTGATCCACACTAAGGCGGGTAGCCTGCTCGCAAATTTCCTTCCCGCCACGCAGACGAAGGATGGCCTCCAACTTATCCCGATGCTCAGAGGCCAAACCCAAAGCCTCAATTGCTGTTCGATAGCCCACTACATCACGACTGAGCAGCAGTTCTTTTAGCGCCTGCTGTTCAGCCTGGCGACCTGGAATGATCTCTTCAAATAATCCGTTCAGGAAGCCCACATGTCCCATGGCAATTTTAAAAGAGGTAACACCTGCTGCCTGCAATGATGCAATGGCCAATGCAACAACCTCTGCATCAGCCTCAGGGGAGTCATCGCCTACCAGCTCCACGCCTGTTTGGAAAAACTCCGCTTCTCTTCCTGCCTCTTCCTCAATCGCTCGAAATACATTGGCGTGATAGGAGAGACGAAGAGGGACCTCCTCATCCTTAAGCAACGAAGATACCACCCGTGCAATTGGAGCGGTCATATCAGAACGAAGTACCAACGTAGTTCCCCGATTGTTGAGCAATTTAAACAGCTTCCGATCAGAAGTAGAACTAGCCACTCCCACTGTATCGTAGTATTCCATCGTAGGCGTCATAATCTGGCGGTAGCCCCAACGCTCCATGCATGCGAGTACATTCAGTTCAATGGCCCGCAGCTTCGACACTGCTCGTGGGAGATAATCCCGAACCCCTATAGGAATCTCGAATCCTTTTGGCTTAGACATCTCTTTCACCTCATGATTTCACAGTATCTTTATCATGGTAAAGTGCTAACAAACTAAAGTATATTCGATATATTATCATGCCCTACTTAGGAACGTCAACCAAACGAAGCAGCCCATTTTTACAGATTAGGCAAGTCGCTGCCCCTCTCCATATTTTATCCAATGCAAAATACATGAATCCTAAAAAAAGACTGTCAGCCTTAAGCCAACAGTCCAAATCAAAACAGTTAACAATTTACCTGCTCATCTTTACTCTGAAACGGAAACTTCGGAATCGTCCCCAAACCGATCCATGAAAATGGTACATATCGAAAGAACAATGTCACAATCAGCCATGATCCAAGCAACGCCAACAACCATCCGCCAGCAACAGAAAAGACATATTCTATCGGTGTACCATGTAAATCGAGTTTGCGATACACCCGTAATAACGCCGGATGAAGTAAATAAATACCAAAAGAACATGCTCCCAGCCAACTGATGAACATTCGCAACCTATCACTGGAGTGACGATATAATAAAACCGATAACTGAAACAGCACCAATGCAGATACGAGAGCATATGCATTATGTAGCAGTTCATAGACCAGCGAATCCGCATAAATGGCTTTACGGTATGCTACAAACCATATTTGTACATACACGATCCCTAGTAATAACCAGGCCACCCACAAGACCCACCAGCTGATCAATCGACCGCGACCCATTACCGTGCCTGGACTTGGAAAAAGCCACTTTTTAAACCCTTCATATCCAATCGCTACAGCAGCACCCAAGGCAAAGTAACTGAAATACGTAATCGCAAGGCTTCCTCTCTCCTCTTGCCAAACGTATTTGTTCAGCAGTACAAACCCCCATTGAATGACCAACCCAACTGCCAAGACGATAACTGCTGCTCTCCGTGGACTCGATACCCATTGACGCAAACGCTGCACTCCCCACAACAACAGTGGAAAGACCAAATAAAATTGGATGATGATGATGACATAATACAGATGCGTATACGCCTTTCCCGTTAACAGCACCAATGGAAGATCACCAAACGGCATCAACCCACGTGCCACCAAGGTCAAATAGTAGATAAGAGAAAATAAAATGTAGGGTAACACAATAAACATTAGTCTTTTTCGAAAAAACAAAAGCATACTCTTTCCACGAAGCGGCCGATCGACATAATTGTAAAATAAAACAAAACCGCTCACAAAGATAAATACAGGTACCGCAAAGCTGCTAAACACATTTAAAAATAAAAAGGGATAAAACAATAAAGAATGACGCGCATCAATCAATGCCATTGAAGTTGCATGAATAGTAACGACGGCCGCAATCAGTATTCCCCGATAAATATCAAGCTCTGGTATACGTTCTTTTTGGATCAAATCAACACGCTCCCATATCGCCTTGCAAATATATCTATGATCAATTGTTAAACACAACAACGTGTATTACCCCACCTATTATACAGAAAAACAGCACAAGAAAGACCCCTTAATATATAAGGGGCCTTTCTTAAGGTACTATTTTACTACTCATTCACACCAGAGCGTCTTAAATCACGCAACGGATTACCGCCCACAAACGCACCTGCTGGCACGTCTTTATGCACGACCGCTCCGGCCGCAACTATAGCTCTATCACCGATGGTAACCCCCGGCAAAATGGTTGTATTCGCGCCGATCAGCACATGATCCCCGATCACCACCTTACCGATGCGATACTCCTGTATAAGGTATTCATGAGCCAGTATGGTTGTGTTATATCCAATAACCGAATTGTTGCCAATCGTAATATGCTCCGGAAAAAAAACATCTACCATCACCATCAGGCCAAAGGCAGCATGTTTCCCCACCTTCATCCTCAATATTCTGCGGTAAATAGCATTTTTCAAAGAAAGCACAGGACAATACCGGGCAATCTGTATAAAAATGAAGTTCTTAATGCCTTTCCAAGGGCTCACCGTCCGATAAATTTGCCACAACGCATTGGGACCTTCTACAGGATAGCGGTTCACCTTTCTCACGATACATTGACACCTTGCAGCTCCAGCTTCAGCAGATCCCTCATATCATATAGCATATAGTCTGGCCCATACCCGCGCAGAGTTTCTTCACCCTTGAGCGACCAGGCTACCCCAGCAGATTTCACACCTGCCGCCTGAGCTGACAAAATGTCAAAGGAGCTATCTCCAACCATCAACGTATGTTCGGCTTTAGCATTCAGACCTGCCAAGGCCTTGAGCACTGGCTCTGCGTGAGGCTTCGGATGTTCCACGTCGTCTACCGTCACAATGTAGTCCATAGACGAAGTCAGATCAAACAGGTTAAGTACACGCATCGTGGATGGTCGTATCTTGGTTGTCACAACCCCTAGCTTGATTCCTCGTGCACGTAGCTCCTGAATAACCTCAATGACATGTGGAAATGGCTTCACCATTTGATCATGATGAATTTGATTATAGGCACGGTAGTCTTTAACCAGCTCAGATACATCCGTTAATCCCGTGAAAGTACGGAGCTGATCGTCCAGCGTTCCTCCCATATGAGGAATAATATGCTCCCGCGTCAGCGGATCAGCATCTGGATGTTTCAAAATGTGTAGAAATGTGCTGATAATCAGCTCATTCGTATCCATAATGGTACCGTCTAAATCAAACAAAATCGTATTTATCATAGATGCTCCTTCTTATCCTCGTCCGTGTCTTCCTTAGATAGTTTATCCACCGCAGCTGTTGAAGAAACCGCATCCTGCCCAGGACGGGACACCTGCTCTGGTGTCACATCAGGTACCTGATCAATCCCCGTCTTGCTAGAGACAATCGGGTCGCTATATCTTGCAACGGCCGAGCCCTTCCGACGACGAACCAAGATGAAAATCACGGCAGCTACAATGATGAAAATAGCAAGCAACTGTGAAATCCGTACGTTGCCGTAACTCGGGTCCAAGTATCCTGGTTCAAACCCTAGCCACACCATTGGGGACCACAGAGCATTCACAAAGGAAGCCAACCAATCCGGTCCCTGGAAAGCTAAGCTATCTGTCCGCACTCGTTCAATGAAAAAACGACCGATCGAGTACCAAATGAAGTAAAATGCAAACAATTCACCCGCACGTACAAATTTCATCCGGCGAATCACAAGCAGTAAAATCACACCTACGATACTCCACAGCGATTCGTACAGGAACGTAGGATGGTGGAATACTCCATTAACATTCATCTGATTCACGATAAAATCCGGCAAATGCAGTTGATTCCGCAAAAAGGTCTCTTCCGTTGGTCCGCCGTAAGCCTCTTGATTGACAAAATTACCCCAGCGTCCAATCGCTTGACCAATCAATAGACCAGGCGCACAAATATCAGCGATACGCCAGAAGTTATACCCTTTATAGCGGAAATAAATTACCGCACATATAATAGCACCAATCAAGGCACCATAGATCGCGATACCGCCGTTCCAAATTTTAAAGACATCCCATAGATTATCCCGATAGTCTTCCCATTTGAAGGCTACATAATAAATACGCGCTCCAATAATGGCCGACGGAACACCCAGAAGCAGCATATCCATAAAGAATTCCTGCGGAATACCGAACCTTTTTCCCTCACGGATGGCAAGATATAAACCCACAAGCGCCGCCAGCCCCAAAATAAGCCCATACCAATGGACCTTAATTGCCCCGATTGAAAAAGCGATCGGATTCAGCAGTAATGTTGCCGTTGCCATATGTTTCTCTCACTCCTTGTTCTTCCTTACAACCGAACGAAGCCTAATCCATCTCTTCCATGTCTTCGGATATCGTAGCCGTCAGCTTATTGGTAAATTGCAGAGCTGCATTAACGCCCATTTGTTTCAAGCGATAGTTCATGGCTGCCACCTCGATGATAACAGCCAGATTTCGGCCCGGACGAACTGGAATTGTAACGAGCGGAACATCTGTATCAATAATGCGTGTGGTTTCTTCATCGAGTCCGAGACGGTCATACTGCTTGTCCTGTTGCCATGCCTCCAGACGGACAACCAATGTAATACGCTTATTATTACGAACTGCGCCAGCACCAAACAGTGTCATCACATTAATAATACCTACACCACGAATTTCAAGCAGGTGACGGATTAGTTCAGGTGCTGTTCCATGCAGCTGAAAGTCGGACGTCTGCCGAATTTCTACCGCGTCATCTGCTACCAAGCGATGCCCACGTTTAACGAGCTCCAGTGCTGTTTCACTCTTACCAATTCCACTACTGCCTGTGATCAGCATTCCCACGCCATACACGTCACATAACACGCCATGAATAGTTGCCGTAGGTGCCAGCTTTCTTTCCAGAAAACCTGTGATACGGCTCGATAAAATGGTCGTAGCCATATTGGTTCGCAATACAGGAATATCTCGCTCTGTACTTGCCTCCACTAACTCAGTCGGCACCTCAAGACCACGTGTGACGATAATACATGGAGTCAGCTCTGTACATAAACGCTCCATCCGATCCCGTCGCTCCTCAGGAGGCAGCATCCCCAGAAAAGCCAACTCAGACCTACCCAAAAGCTGTACCCGCTCCTGTGTATGATATTCAAAATACCCGGCCATCTCCAGACCTGGGCGATTCAAATCATCCACGGTGATCAGTCTGCGCAGACCCTTTTCACCGGAAATAACCTCCATTTGAAACTGCTGTACAAGCTCGGATACCTTTACCTGTTTAGCCATTGTATTCTCCCCTTCATCTGCAAAGCCGGATTCTATACGCCATTTGATTTATGTAGCATTATTCTATTAACCACACAATCCCACGTAGTCTATCCTACACGAGCCCACACTCCACTTGATTTAACAATAGGATTCCAGGCTACCCCTTTTTGACAGTCGGATGACCTTATGATTTCTGCCAATGACGCTTATCTGAAACCAGACCTGCACCATTGTACACTCATCGTATCGGAATTTTCCATTGAATGCAATGCCGAAGCTAGTAGCTGTCGATATACAAAAGAGTCGCAGTTCTCCGCTTGGGAAAACTGCGACTCTCTTCCAGAGGCTAATCTTACTCGCCAACCAGAATGCTCAATTCCGATTCCTTATCAAAAATATGAACTTTGTTCATATCAACAGCCAATTTCGCTTTTACACCATCACGAGTATTGGATCTTCCGTCTACACGAGCAATAATCGTGTCATTTCCGGCACCGCTGAGGTACAACAGCATTTCATGACCGAGGTTTTCTGTTACATCCACAGTGGATGTAAAGATCGTATTTGGAGAAGCCTCCAAGAATACAGGCTCTTCATGAATATCCTCAGGACGGATACCCAGGATCACTTCTTTGCCTGTGTAGCCCTTCGCTTTCAAAATCTGTCCCTTACCTTCAGGTACAAACAGATCCAGGCCTGGTGCTGTGAAATGTAATGCACCTTCTTTTTCAACCAGCTTACCTGAGATAAAGTTCATCGTAGGAGATCCGATAAAACCAGCTACGAACAGATTCACCGGGCGGTTGTACAGTTCATCCGGAGATGCAGCTTGTTGAATGATACCATCCTTCATAACTACAATCCGGTCACCCATCGTCATGGCCTCTACCTGATCAT
>NZ_JCAJRU010000026.1:0-30444 GCF_059447605.1 Paenibacillus sp. N119s
ATACTCATGCATGACACTTATGGTAAAGAAGAAACAGCCAAAGCATTGCCGCAAATTATAGAATATCTGAAGAAACAGGGATATGAATTTAAGGTTATGAAGTAGAATATATATGAGAAAGGACGGGGGCACATCGCCACCGTCCTTTGTGCTATCTAAAGTATAGTCCGCATCATTTAGATGCGTTCTGCTTCACCCATCGCCTGAATGAAGGCGCCAATCCCTTTGGGGTCATTAGTTATAATTGGTTCGCTAATATAATAAGCGAAGGTACCATCCCGGCGATCTTTACCCCCCAGACCGCTTACTTGCACTGTTTTGTTCAGATTCACCAGTCCTTCTTCAGTAATCGTGATAAATTCATCAATAATGCCTTTACGGATGATTTCTGCTTCTTGGCGATAATGCTCAGGCAGATAACCTTTGCGAACACCTTTAGCCATAGCGTACAGAATCATGCAGGAAGCAGATGCTTCCAGATAGTTGCCTTTCACATGGCCTAGGTTGAGCACCTGATAAAAGACGCCGCTTTCTTTATCACGCACCTTCAGCAAGGCCTCCAGTGTTTCGTTCAGCATATCGATCAAGACGGGACGATCTGCATGATCTTCCGGGATGTAGTCCAGCACGTCGACGAGTGCCATGACAAACCAGCCCATGGAGCGGCCCCAGAAATTTTTGGAACAGCCTGTTTCCGGGTTGCACCAATGCTGTTCCCGCTTCTCATCCCAAGCATGATAGAGCAGACCCGTTTCAGGATCACGTGTATGCTTGTAGCATAGCTTGAATTGCAGGGTCACATCGTCAAATTCTGACGGGTCTCCGAATTCGCGGATAAATTCAGCATAAAACGGGGCACCCATGTACAAGCCGTCAAGCCAAATTTGATACGGATAAATTTGTTTATGCCAGAATGCGCCCTCGCTGGTGCGAGGATGCTTTTCCAGCTGACTGCGTAATTGGAAGGCTGCCTTTTTATAACGTTCATCTCCTGTGGCACGATACAGAGAGAAGAGCAGCTTGCCGTTATTCACGTGATCAATATTGTATTCATCTACTTTATAACGCTGAATCACGCCATTTTCATCAACAAAGTGATCCATATGTTTTTTAATATATTCCATATATTTGGGATCACCTGTCAGTTCGCCAACCCACTCCAGACCTCTGTAAATCACACCATGGTCATATTCCCATTTTTCAAAAAATTCAGGACTACGCTTAAGTACGGACTCGCTCATACGTACAGCCCAGGAACCTGTTTTTGTAGGATTGGTTGTTGGTTGCGATGTTGAATTTGCCATGATACAGTCACCTCTTCAGTAAAGTTTAATCTGTAATTGTTATTGCTGTTTACATAGATGGAGTATGTGTCTTGGGATCAACGGGTTTGTTCTTGAAGCCCACGTTATTGTTGCCCCAGCACCGGTCGTAGCTGAAACCTGTCAGCTGTTCGAACACTTTGCGAGCTTCCGGCTTCGCTGATTTCATGGAGCCACCATTTTTGAGGCGGTCAATCTCCGTGATTAGCTTCTTGTGGCTGTCAATATCCAGCTTCATCACCACAGAAGCCATCATACCGATGATCGCGAGGGCGATCGTACCCACCACGAGTACATAAAAGATAGCGTGCTGAGCAGAGACGGGCTGACTTTCAGCTCCGGATACAAAGCCAAAGTGCTGCAACACCCAGCCGAGAATAAAGACGACTACGGCCCGCACCATTTTTCCGGCAAAAGTCATCATCCCCGCATAAATACCTTCCCGGCGACGACCAGTCAATGCTTCGTCCACATCGGCAAGGAACGTGTATTGGTTCCAAGGGATGTAGTAGACGCCACCTGTACCAAGCCCCATGAACAGGGTGATGACATATAGCCATATCATTGTATTAGAGGCTCCTGTGAGATAGAGCAGGCCATAACCGGCTACGCTAAAGCAAACGACGACAAGTGCGGCGATGAAAGGCATACGAAACCCTTTACGCACACAGAATTGGATAAAGAAATAGGTAGAGATCAATTGAATGACAGAGTTAAAGCTGTTCAGATTGGATACCATTTCAGAGCTTTGGAACAAGGAGAACACAATAAAGTACGTAAAAGCTGAAGTAAATAGCCACTCTGCCGAAAAGCCGCCCAGGTACATCCCGAGATGATGACGAAATGTCTTGACCCGGAAAGTAGAGGAAATGTCGACAAACAACTTTTTCATGGAATCTATAAAGGAAAGCGGAGCTTCACCTTCCAGTTCCTTTTGCAGTTCCTCGCTTGGTCGTTCCCAGGAGTTTTTGTACAAGAATGCCATGGCAATCAGTAGGATTGCTGCAAAAACGAGACCCGTATACAAGAACGGCAATGGAGAGTCTTTGCCGTAAGCAGCAATAAAGCGACCAGGGATAAAAGCAGCGGCAAAATTGGCAATTTTACCGAACATGGCCTTCCATCCAGTCAATCTGGAGCGTGCGCCGAAGTCTCGGGTCATCTCGGACGCTAGTGCTTCATACGGCACCATGACAGAGGTGTACACCAGTTCAAACAGCACGTACGTACTCAGGTAATACCAGAAGCCCAGCCCATCTATCCAAAGCATCGGATACACGAGCATCAGCGGGATTCCCAACATGATGAAAAAACGGCGTCTGCCGAATTTACGGCCTAAGCGGGTTCGGTGAAAGTTATCGCTGATAAAGCCCATGATCGGATTGCTGACCGCATCTATGATGCTGGCAACAGAGAAGATGGCTGCGGCCTGAACAGGAGACAGTCCGCAGAAGGTTGTATAAAAGTACATTAACCATGCACCACTAATAGCAAGTGCACCACTTCCCAGCATGTTACCGCTTCCATAGGCAAGTGTATGTTTCAGTGTGATTTTTCGTTCCATGATCCGTTCACCTCATAATTTGTATGGTTATGAGGACAATCACCGGTCGCTATATTATGCAGAATGGTCTAGGTTGGTAGATGGGCCAGGCGTCCTGATGAGTTGGAGCTATTACCGCGCCCCTATATTTCCGCTCGGAGTACCCGAACCAATCAGATCGCTTCCTTTGGCCAGCTTAAGGAAATCACCAAGCTGGATGGAACCGTCTGTATTTCGAGTAATGGAAGGTACGAGACTCACAAAGTCATCTGCACTGGCTGCGAGGCCTTTGGCATTCGTCGATTTTTTGTTTTTCCACCAGACGTTGGAGTTATCCTGATCTGTACCACTTGTTTTGTCACTTGCTGTTCCCTCGAAAGAGAGATTGTTAATGAACACGTGTTCACCCTTGTCAAAGGCGAAATTGCTTTGTCCATTGTCCCACGACGTATTATTGGTCAACGTAATTGTGCCAGGGTTGCTGTTGTAGGTGAATCCATGCTTTTTGTTTTGGAAAGCAATACTGTTTTTGACAATGTGGTTGACTTTGATCTTGTCTCCACCCAGCTTAAAGCCGTTGCCGTCACTGTTCGCAGTAGACGTTCCGTCAGAGGTTTGCCCGTTGTGATGGGCCACACTGTTCAAAATGGTTACGTCACCGATAGGTCCTGTTTCCGTTTTGCTGTACAGATCCCAGCCATCGTCTACGTTGTACGCTGCCAAGCAGTTATCGAACACGTTGCCTGGTCCTACAGTCAGTTTGGCTGCAAAGCCATCGGCATCCTCGCCATTATCAGGATCGGCGTTGTCGTGAGAGTAGGAATTCAAAATCAAATTGTTTGAAGGCCACTCATTGTTGGAGGCGTTAGGGGAGTAACGTCCAAGCTGGAGCCCGGTATCCCGATTGTGGTGAGTCTCGACGTTTTCAATCCGGTTATTGCTGCCGCCGATATAGATACCGTTATCTCCGGCACCTTTAACCTCAAGACCTTTGACAAGCCAGAAGTCTCCGTTAAGCTGAAGTCCCCGATTGGCTGAACCAAAGGCCTGAGCAGAGAAATCAAGTACGGGCTTTTCACTGCCGTAAGCGACTAACCCTTTGAGTGAGCCGTTACTGCCGTTATTTCCACGCTGAATTGTAATCGTTGAGGAGTAGGCGTAGTTACCACCACGCAGATAGATCGTTTTACCAGGGGCAATTTGTGTCAGTGCTGCTTCGAGGGTGGTAGGACTAGAAATGGTGCCTGGATTGGACACGTTACCATTTGGAGCCACATACAAATCACCTGCCGCTAACGTGGTAGAAACAGCTGCTGGATTGGTTGCACTGGCTGCCTCCTCTGTAAGTGTGGAAGAGGGAAGGTTATTGGATGGGACATCTGCGTAAGCGGTTCCAAGAAGGCAAGAAGAAGCAAAAACAAAAGAAACACCGAGTCTTAAAGCGTTAAGTCCGTTTTTTGGACGATCATTCCGTTTAAACATGTAAATTCCTCCTTATTTGAGTTCATATTTTAAAAGAAGATAGCACATATAAAAGCGGCTCATGCTGTCATTCCATTAAAAGGCAGGACACCTCCCGAGGGAACAGATTGATCTATCATAAGTCCAAAACGCTCTAAGAAGTATATGCACAGTGTAATATATGTTAACGTTTGCATCAACAGTTTTTTATTGCTTTTTTGCTAATGTGAAAAAAAGTTCACACTTTTGTTTCAACTAAAAATATGGTTTTGCTAGACTGGCAAAATTTGATTATACTTAAACATAATACATATAATAGAAATAAAACCATGAGAAAGGGTGGATTTAGTGCATGGAGAATGGGAAGCATTTGACGAATTCAGTTTCCGAAGCATTACACGAAAAGCAACCGCGAGTGAAACATGAGATGATAGATTGGCTCAAAGCAATTGTTGTAGCTATTGTGCTCGTGTTCATTATACGTTGGTTATTGTTTGCGCCATTTATTGTCGAGGGAGCATCTATGGAACCGAACTTCAAGACAGATGAACGGGTGGTCGTGAATAAGATGATTTACGATTTTCGTGATCCCAAGCCAAGTGAGGTTGTTGTATTCCATGTGAGGAAGGAACAAAAAGACTTTATTAAGCGTGTTATTGGAGTGGCTGGAGATACCATTCAGTATCAAGGTGACCATCTTTATGTGAACGGTAAGAAAGTAGAGGAGCCATACATTCAAAAAGCTATCCAAGATGCTCATGCCAAGGGAGAATTATATAATAATGTGAACTTTCCCAATGGGACCATTACCGAATCTAAGGTTCCTGAGGGGTATATCTTTGTGATGGGTGACCACCGCAATAATAGTAGGGATAGCCGTGCTATTGGTTTTGTTTCCATCAAGGATATTGTTGGACGTGCGGATGTGGTTTTTTGGCCGATCGATAACGCCCAATGGGTTAAGCATAAATAGTGCCAGAATGCGAGCATAGCATCACGAAGATAAGAGGACTTGCGTAAAGTTTACGCAAGTCCTCTTTGGGTCATCTGTAAGGGTGTAGTTGCCTCAGCCTTTGACGGCCCCGGCCACTACGCCTTTAACAATATATTTTTGCAGAAAGATAAATACGATAATGGAGGGCAGCACAGCCATTACCATCGCGGTCATGGCATATTGCCAGTCAGATGTATACTGCCCGACGAAGGTATAGGCGGCCAGGGTAAGCGTTTTGGTGCTAGGTGAACCGTTGACCATGAGCAGCGGAAGCAGGAAATCGTTCCATATCCACATCACGTCGATAATAACAATGGTGGCGGTGACCGATTTCAGCAACGGAAAGATGACGGAAAAGAAAAGCCGAAAGCCTGAGGCTCCGTCGATCTTGGCGCTTTCGTCAATCTCGACTGGAATGCCTTTCACGAAGCCGTGATAGATAAACACTGCCAGCGGGGCTCCGAAACCCCAGTACAGCAGGCCAAGTCCCCAAGTGCTGTCTGCCAAATTCAAGTCTTTTGCCAGTCGCAGGACGGTCAGCATAATAGACTGGAATGGAATCAGCATCGGCATGATGCACAGCATGTAAATGGCGGAGCTCCACTTGCTTTTCGTCCGTGCCAGCTTATAGGCAGCAATGGAGGATATCAGCACGATGCCTGCCAGCCCGAGCAAGGTAATGATCGTGTTATTCAGAAATAAGCGCGGATAGTCAATGAACTTCCATACGTATACATAGTTATCCAGCGAAAGCTGCTTGGGCAGTGCAATGACGTCGGTCATGACCTCAGCAAAGCTTTTGAACGAATTGTTAATGGCAAGAAACAGCGGGTACAAAAATAACAGTGATAATACAATCATGCCCGCTTCCAGCAAAATACGTCCCGTACGGCTGCGTTGCATCAGGCTTCAACCTCCCTGCGTTTGAAAATAGACAATTGAATAATCGTAATGACTAGCACTGCAACGAATAAAATCAGGGCTTTGGCTGTTCCGTAGCCATACAGATTGTTCTGGAACGTATCTCGGTAAATATCATACGCAATACTGTATGTCGTGCCTCCCGGCCCACCGCCAGTCAGAGATAAAATAACATCGAACACTTTGATCGAGTTGGTCAGTGCCATGAAGACCGAGATCGTAATCGAAGGTGCGAGCATCGGTAAAATAATACTGAAAAATCTCCGAATCGGCCCTGCTCCGTCCACGATGGCAGCCTCTTTTAGATCCTCAGGCACCGACTGCAAGCCTGCGATATAAATGACCATGTAAAAGCCAATAGATTGCCAAATGGATACCGCCAGAATGGAAATAAACGCAAGCCCTTCCTCGCCTAGCCAACTGAGCTGGAAGATACCCCAGCCTGTACTGTGTCCCAGTGACTCGAAGCCTTGCATAAAGATGAATTTCCATATAAAGCCGACAATGACGAGGCTGAGGATATAAGGAATAAAGAAAGCCGCGCGTAGCCAAGCCGAGCTTTTGAGCTTCATGTCGAGGACGAGCGCCAGCAAAATAGCCAGCACATTTACCAATACAATGTATAGAATGGCATATTTAACCGTAAACCAGGCTGCATGTGCAAAGTTAGCATCTCCGAGTAAGATTTGCTTGAAGTTATCCAGACCTACGAATTTTGGATGTTTGGATATGCCGTTCCACTTGGTCAGGGAATAGCGTATCGTCATCAAAAACGGAATATAAAATGCAATTGTAATGCACAAGATTACGGGCAGTGTGAATAAACCAAATTCCAGCTTACTGCCCTTGTCGCCTCGTGTTCCCCTTTTTCTCAGCATAACGCACCTCTTTTTCTCAGCATTTTCCGGTCTTTCGCTTCGGGCTGTTTAAGATATAATGAAAGTATAGGATAGCTCCTAGGGCCGGACCAATGGATTTAAGAAAACAGTTGAGGGTAAAAATGTGTACGCTTTCAAAAGGGGCGATTATCATGATGTCAGGGCATGTAGGAACATTTCTTCAATCCATGTGGAGGCGGATGACACAAAAATTAGTGAACAAGCTCATTCTGCTGTTTACCTCGGTGATTATCCTGGTGGTGGGCTCACTCACGATTATTTCCTATCAGATGATTGAAAAGGAGTCGGTTAATCATAGCATCGCCAGCACAACAAATAATCTGCTGCTGGTCAATCAGAATTTGGAGGATTACCTGGAGGGGATGCAGCAGCTGGCTCTTCCGCAGCTTCGCTATAACGATATCATGAACGCGATTGCCAATGAGAATCAGGATTATGCTGCACGAATGGTCATTGAGAATTACCTGCGCAACATGTTCTATTCCCGCAATGACCTGGAAGCGATCTATTTGTATGTGGCGGACCGGCATCAATACTACGTGGTGACTAGGGAAACGTACAATATTACAGTACGCAAAGGAATAAACACGGATATTCCCAAGCTTCCCTGGTATAAAGAGGCGATGGCCAGCACTGCAAACGAAGCTTTTCAATCCTTTGTGGAATCCCGCTCTGATATGGGCTATGTGGCGCCGCAAGCCAGTTTTATGGCTTACCATCGAGTGCTGAGATCAATTGCATCCCGTCACCCGCAGGCAGTGTTGTCCTTCTATTACAATACAAGCGCTATTGATGAAATCATGCAGAATGTCCCACTGGGTGAGGGGGACCAACTGATGCTGCTCAGCTCTAAACGGGTTCCCTTTTATGTGAATAGCCTTCCGTTGTATGAACGAATGCGTGATTCTGGAGTATTGGCTCAGATTGGAGAGGAAGGAAACGGGCGAGTAACGTGGTCAGATCGCAGTGGCAATCAGGAGTATTTAGTCATTTATGATGCTGGTGAAAAGAACGGATGGCAGCTCATCAAGCCCATTCCGTACCGCCAAATTTATGAAGCAGCTACGACCACGCGGAATTGGAGCTATGTCATCGGAGCTTTATTTTTAGGTGTGTCTATTATTTTAGTGACATTGACCTCGAACGCCATTACCCGACCTTTACATAAGCTATCTACCCAGATGAAACGGTTTAGTACCGGGGATTTTGGGGCAAGGGCTCCTGTGAAAGGGAATGACGAGATTGCATATTTGTCGCTGCATTTTAACGAAATGGTCCAAAGAACCGAAGAACTTATTAATGAGCGCTACCGCATGAAGCTGGTCGAAAAGAATGCCATACTCAAGGCGCTGGAGGCTGAAATTAATCCCCATTTTCTGTACAATGCCTTACAAGCCATATCCACACAGGCACTAAAGCGGAAGATGTTCGACATGGCGGATATGGTAGATGCATTGGCCCAAACTCTGCGGTATTCCATCAATGGCAAGGATATCGTAGCTGCCCGCGAGGAGCTCAAGCATATTGAACGGTATATAGGTCTGCAAAAGGCAAGATTTGGGGCGAGACTTCAGGTCGAGGTGGTATGGGAGGATACACTGATGGAGCTGCCGATTCCGAGACTATCCGTGCAAACATTGGTAGAGAACTCTATTAAACATGCGCTGGAAAAAGTATCAAGTGGCATTCTGATTGTCATTTCGGCCGAATCGGGTACTACAGACGCTACAATTGCAGTCAGGGACAACGGACCTGGGATTTCAGAGGACAAGCTGAAAATGGTGCTCGATTCGTTCCATGAAAAATGGGAGGAGCGGGAGAGCGAGCATATTGGCTTGAAAAATCTGAACACACGGTTGAAGCTTTTGTATGGAGAACAGGCGGGATTATTCATACTCACGGATGAAACGGGAACGGAAATGAGAATGCAAATTCCCCGGGGAGGAGTCAGCCATGTATAACGTATTAATTATTGATGATGAAGAACCGCTACGTGAAGCCATTCGTATTGTTGGAGACTGGGATCATCTGGGTGTCGAACATATTTATGAGGCGACGAATGGAAGGTTGGGAATGGAGCTGCTGGGTCAGCACCCTATCGATATCGTGATGGTCGATATGAAAATGCCGGAGATGAACGGCATTGAATTTCTTCGTGTGATCGAAAAGGCACATCCTCATCTGCTGACCATTGTCATTAGTGGCTACAACGACTTTGAATTTACGCGACAAGCGATTCAATCACGGGTGGTAGATTACCTGCTCAAACCTATCAACCGCCAAGATCTGAATCTGGCACTGCGCAAGGCGGTGGACATTCTGGAAAGCCGCAAGCAAAGCAAGGACGAGTTCATTAGCCAGAGCATTACGCTGAATATGTCACTGCCTAAGCTGAAAGAGAAGCTGTATGTATCCATTTTGGATGGCAGTTTTAAAAGGCAGGCCAATACCGCGTTACTCCCTTTAATTGGAGCGGATCGGCCGGAAAACCGCTTTGGAGTCATCGTGCTGAAGCTGCTGAACAGGAATGAGGTCCGCAGGACACGTTTTCATGGCGATGTTGAACTGATGGATTTTGCTATAACTAATGTATTAGCGCAGACATCAGATGAACGATTGCGTTGTTTTAGCTTCCCCCATCCGCGACGGGAGCGCGAGATCGTTTCGGTCTGTACCCTGGCGCCAGGACAAGAAGAACATATGCCTCTCCTATTGGCACAAGTGGCCCAGAAGGCAGTTGCGAACCTGCGCGGGCTGTTCAGTATGGTGGTAGCGGCCGGAGTGGGCAAGCTCTGTACAGACGTAGTGGAGCTGGCTTCTGCTTATAGGGATGCCAAGATGCTCATTCACAGCACGGATGTATTGAAGCTGGAGGGGGAATCTATACTCCATACGGTGCCTCGGCAAATGGGTTCATCAGAGGAAATGACATGGACGGATCGGCTGTTGTCGATTCAAAAGGACGCTCAGACCGGTCAGGCCAACCGGGCAAAAGTGCTGCTGAGCGATCTGTTGAAACAATTGGCATCAGGCCCTGCTTTCCGTTTACAGGATGCGGATCGATTGATGCGAGAGTTTCATTTTTTACTAAGAGAAGCAGCAATTGAGCTGAGTACGCCTGTGTCCGCGTCTAATCAGGAGGGAACCTTTGGGGAACTGGGGCGCGTGGTTGAAGGCGATTTGTCTGCTGATTTTACGAGCTTTGCCGACTACAGTCAGAGATTACATCGGATGCTGGAGCTTTACATTGCTGGGGTCCAACATGTTCAAGCGGGAAACCAGCCCTTTGATATTACAGAGATCAAAAGGTACATTGACCGCTACTATTTTGAAGATATCAAAATCTCGTTTTTTGCTGAAACCTACTTTTTGAGCCGGGAATATCTGATGAAGTTGTTCAAGCAGCAATTTGGTTACGGCATTCACGAATATGTACAGAAGGTCAGAATGGACAAGGCGAAGGAGCTATTGGGTGATTCCAGCCTGAAAATTCAGGAAATCTCCGATATGCTCGGGTACAAGGATAAAAACTATTTCAGCAAGGCTTTTCGCAATTATTATCAGGTCTCACCGTCGGAGTATCGCGTGAGCTTGCAATAAACCACTTTTTTACCCTTAACGCTTCACTAATCTGCCTTTTTAAATGAGGCTATATTTTTTAGAATGAGCGCATGGACGTTGATCACAAACAGATGGGGGAGTATCCATGTTAAAGAAGATGATGGCGTTATCCGGCAGTTTGCTTTTGACGGTCGGTTTGTTGAGCGGATGCGGAAGCAGCGGCGGCACAGACGCGGCTAAAGAAAGCACTGGCGGCAAAGAAGATTTGAAAACGGTTACAATAAACATGTTTACAGCCTCACCGGAGTATACTGATGCTTTTAACGCGTATATTGAGGAGTATAAAAAGGTCAAGCCTAATGTGAAGATCAATCTGGAGATCATGCAGGCAGACTACAACACGATTCTTAAGTCAAAAATAGCTTCAGGCAGTACACCGGATGTGTTCCAGACCACGGCTGGAGGCGACATCGACACCTATGCTGATTATAGCGCGGATCTCACCAATGAACCGCTGGCAGCAGCCATGACGGATGCCGTCCGGGCGAATATGACTTCCAGTGACGGCAAAGTGCTGGGATTGCCAGTCAAGGGAAACCTGTTTGCGTTAATTTACAACAAAGATTTGCTCACCAAGGCTGGAATAACCTCCCCGCCGAAGACAGTTGCGGAGATGCAGGATGCCATTACCAAGCTAGAGGCGAAGGGCATTACTCCATTTGCTAATGCCTATAAAGAGTGGTGGGTATGGAAGCACATTTTCCAACACTATGTTGATGCTGCAGCGCAGGATGCCGGGGTAGAGCCGAAGCAGCTTGTTGATGATTTTATTGCAGGTAAAGCGAAAATCAAGAACTACCCATTGCTGTACAACAACTTCTTTAGTTTCATTGATCTGACGGTGAAACATGGTACAGATAAGCCGCTGGAACGGGATAGCAATGCAGAAGTGAGTGATTTCGCCTCTGGTAAAGCTGCATTTATGACCGGCAAAGGTGCATGGGATGAGGAAGCGATCAAGAAAATTAATCCGGATCTCAAGATTGGCATTATGGGATATCCGGTAAGTGACAAAGCGGATCAATCGGTCATCATTACGGGTGCCGATCAGGCACTGCGTATCAACAAGGATTCCGAAGTATCCAAGGAAACGATTGAATTCTTCAACTGGCTGTACACTTCAGAATACGGTAAGAACTGGTTCTCCCAAGTAGCGAAGGTAATTCCTCCAATTAAGGATGCGCCGCTTCCTGATCTGGAAATGCCTAAGGAAATGGAAAGTATTTTGAAAACATCCAAATCCGGTGATTTGTCTGTGAACTACTCGCTGGACACATTCCACCAAAAATTTGGTGAACTGATGCAGGCTTATATCAGTGGTAACATGAACAAGGATCAGGCGGTTGCAGAGATTGAGAAGGCATGGACGCAGTTAGGTTCGGCACAATAAGATTGATTTTCACAGAGGCGCCCTTACGGGCGTCTTTTTGTGTTATTGCTAAGAGCCGTCAAAAATGCAGACAAAAAAATATTTAATAATATTTAAATATTTACTTGCAAAAAGTTATTGAGTTGTGGATAATAGATTGTGTGCAATATAACTAACAACATTACGTATACATAATGACTGCACGGTACAAATACGAGGGATACTCCGGTTGGGGAATCTCTTTGTTTCGTTTGGACTGTGCCGATTGTGCTTATAATAGACCGTGTAATTTGGAGTGTATTTCTAGTTATGTGTTAGAGATGAAAAAGGAGATGAGCGTTTTGAAAACTTCGTTGTTTACACCGTATGCAATCAAAGACTTGGAGTTAAAAAATCGTGTGGTCATGGCCCCCATGTGCCAATACTCGGTGACGGCCAAGGATGGAATTCCGAATGATTGGCATCATGTTCACTACCTGAGCAGAGCTATCGGAGGCACGGGTCTGATTATTATAGAAATGACGGACGTAGAACCGGACGGACGGATTACAGATTATGACTTGGGACTGTGGTCAGACGAGCATGTCCCAGCTTATAAGAAGCTGGTTGACGGTATTCATGCGCACGGAGCCAAGGTAGGCATTCAGATTGCTCATGCAGGCCGTAAAGCTGAGGATGCAGCAGAGCCGGTGGCTCCTTCGGCCATCGCCTACCCGGATGCAAATTATAAGCAGCCACGCGCACTGACCACGGAGGAAGTGCATGGCATGGTGCAAAAATTTGCAGACGCCGCCCGGCGGGCGGTTCAAGCAGGCGTGGATACGATTGAGCTTCACGGTGCACATGGTTATCTAATTCACCAATTCCATTCTCCAGTTACGAACAAGCGGGATGACGAGTATGGTAAGGATTTATCCCGTTTCGGCGTTGAGGTTATTCAGGCTGTACGCAAGGAAATGCCTGCGGGTATGCCGTTAATCTTCCGCATCAGCGCGGTGGAATATGTAGATGGTGGATACGATGTGGATCATGCCATAGAGCTGAGCCGCGCATATCAGGCGGCAGGCGTAGACGTGATCCATGTCAGCTCGGGCGGAGAAGGCCCGGCTGGAGCCAGAAAGCCGGGCAACTATCCGGGCTACCAAGTGCCGTTTGCTCGCCAAATCCGCGAGGCGCTGAACATCCCAGTAATCGCCGTTGGCGTACTGGATGACCCAGCCTTGGCGCAGTCTGTAATCGGCAATGAGGATGCCGATCTGGTCGCTGTGGGACGCGGACTGCTGCGCGATCCGTATTGGGCGATCCATGCAGCGGTAGCGCTGCGCGGCGAAAAGCCCTCTGTACCTGAACAATATCAACGTGGCTACTGAGGCCTAAGTAATCCCACGTTGTTTATATATAAACAGGCACCTGTAACGAAGTGTACGCTTCGTCGGGTGCCTGTTTTGTTTTTAGCAGGATAATGATTGATAAATGAATAAATGTGATCGTTCTTACATTTTGTGGATGATGTAATTTGTATAATAATTGTATTTGGCGTGTATAGGGGGATAAAAGAAATGGAGTTTGTTATCGAAACGAAAAAGCTTCGCAAACAGTTTGGGATGTCGATAGCTGTAGACGATATTTCCTTACATGTAGAACGCGGCAGTATCTACGGTTTTCTAGGCGAAAATGGGGCTGGCAAGACGACAACCATCCGCATGCTGATGAGGCTGATTGAGCCTACAAGTGGGGAGGTTTTTTTATTTGGCGAGCGATTGGAGAAAAACTATCCATCTATCTTTTCTAAGATTGGCACGATCATAGAAACACCGGGTTTATATGAAAACCTGAGTGCTCGCGATAATCTGAGAATCTGCTGTACGTACATGGGGGTGCAGGATGATGGGAGAATTGAACGAACCCTAGCTACGGTGGGATTAGAGCACACCGGAAAAAAGAAGTTCAAAGATTTTTCTCTGGGAATGAAGCAACGATTAGGGATTGCAAGAGCGCTTGTTCATGACCCTGAGTTGCTTATATTGGATGAGCCGACGAACGGACTGGACCCATCTGGAATTAAGGAAATTCGTCAGCTATTGAAGCGATTGTGCGAGGAAGAAGGGAAAACCATTCTTATTTCCAGTCACATTTTGAGCGAAATCCAGCAGTTAGCTACACACATCGGGATTATACATAATGGAAAACTGTTAGCGGAAGATCGACTGAGTCAGTTAGAGGAAGGCTTTGAGCAATATACAGATCTAAAGGTAGACGATGCAGATGCAGCACAAACATTTCTACAAAAACATATAGAGCAGCTACAATCTCAGGTGTTATCCTCACAACAACTAAGAATTCATAGTCCGATTGAAAATACAGCCACCTTAAATAGACAGTTAATAGATCATCAGTTTTCAGTCTATGAGATACATACCACAAAGCAGACGCTAGAAGAGTACTTTCTGACTCTCATTTCAGGAGAGGGTGGGCGACGTGATTAGAGCAGAACTTATTAAGCTTAAAGGCTCTAAAGCCTTCTTGTTAAGCTATATTATATTGCTGGCTGTTGTACTGCTGGAATTCGCTTTGAGTGCTATTTTTCATAGGTATTCAATTGATAGACTGGGTTGGGTCTACTATTTTACAAATATTATTTTCTTAGTCAATATTGCAGCCGGATTTATTAGCTACTACATATTAACCGGTCATATTTTTGCAAGAGAGTATCAGGAAAACACACATCTATTTATGTTTACTACGCCTGTTACTAGAGTTAAATTCTATTTCAGTAAATTGGCCGTTGTGTATGCATTTATTATTATATCCTTGTTTTTCGTTCTGTTTTTATCTGTATTATTAGGTATGCTCATTACAGATCGACCTTTAACGATGACTATCTGGGTATACCAGATTCAAGTATTTTCCAAAATGTGTGTGATGCATGCAATGTTGATTCCGATCGCCTCTTTTTTTGCTATACGTTGGAAAAGCATCATGGTAGTTGTGCTCTTAGTTTGTACTGCTATATTTTTGAGTTTTTTGTGCAAAAGTGAATGGTACCCGTGGATTGTGCCCTATCTCTTATCTCCCAATGAAGGAAGTGCGATCAGACACGTCAATACTCCTATAGCGTGGTTGAGTTTATCCATAACCTTTCTTCTTGGATTGTTTTTATCCATATGGACATATCAGAGAAGAGCCTAAATGAAGATTTTTTGAAAGGAGGGGTACCATGCTTGCCCTGTTCAAAGCAGAATGCTTGAAGCTAAAAGGAACCAAAATTCTTTTTCTAAGTGTGTTTATCTTAATTGTAACCGTATTTTTGACTTTTAGTACTTTCGCTGTAAGTCCCAAGCTTTCCTTGGAGCGTAACGGATGGAATGATTACTTTATGGATTTGGTGTTTTCCATAAATTTTATAACGGGGTATATGAGCTACTACATTTTGACTTGTTATATCTATGCGAGAGAATATCAAGAGAAGACCCATATTGCTCTGTTTTCAAATCCTGTTCGACGGAGTCGCCTCTACTTCAGCAAGCTGCTTGTTATTTATATGTACATCGCTGTTAGCCTTTTGTTGGCATTTGGGCTATCTGCGCTATTGGGTATGTTAATTACGGACAGACCGCTAACCTTTGAAATCGTTATATATCAGCTTGGAATCTTCACTAAAATGATTATTATGCACGCTATGCTCATCCCGATCATTACGTTCTTCGCTATACGATGGAAAAAATTTGTGCCCGCCATTATGGGGATGTGTACCGTTATGTGTTTAAATTTTGTTTTGGTTAATACACCTGGAAATACCTTTTATCCATGGACCGTGCCGTTATTGTTTTCTCCGCATGGCACACTGGGCAGAACATTTACGAATGTTCCTGGAGGAATCATCAGTATTTGTTTCATTTTTGTACTAGGGCTTTTATTGGCGTTAAGAAGCTATACCCGTATAGAGACACAGTAGAATATGTAAGCAGCAAAGGACGATGAGTGTCCATATAAGATTGGCTGGATGGGGCTGTAAAATGTTGTCGCTTAAGGACGGATTTACGTGCTATAATTCCAGTAACAACAGAATGGCTTAGGTGGGCGGTCGGCTAAGTCTCCCGGAAGGGAGGTGATGCCTGTGGAGGTTAAGGATGCTCTGACATTAATGATGATGTTCGGCACGCTACTAGTAGCGTTGATCGGATTAATCGTTACCATTGTTATTGCGCTGAACCAAAACAAAAAGAAATAGACCGCCCTGCTCAAGGGGAAAACGGTCTATTTCTGTAGATCGCCTTTGAACAGCCGACCGCTCTTCAAAGCGGCTGTTGCCAAGAGTAGGGATGTTACCAGCATCCTTGCTCTTTTTTAGTATATCCTTCTATAACTCATTTTAGCACATCTGAATAACCAATGTAATTGAATAACGCTGTTTACTTGGTGAAAATTTTAACTTCCTTTGGAGCAAGAGTCACAGTGATCGAACCGTTGTTAATCTGAACGGAGTCATTACTTAGCTGGTTGGTCAGGCGAGTTCCGTTGGACAGATTATCGAAGTTGCCAATCGTGCGGGTTTGGCTATTCCAGGAGTTGTTGATAAATACGATGGCCTCGTCACCGTTTTTAGAGCGCTGAAAACTGTAAAAGGAGTCGTCCACCCATTTTTCCTTTTGGCTGCCGTTTTGCAGAGCAGGGTGGTTATTGCGCACATTATTCAGCTTAGCAATGTACTGATACAAGTCATGGTTGGAGTTGAAAACCATATTCTCCCGATTGGCGGGATCATCTCCGCCATTAAAGCCTTGCTCAGTGCCTTGATAGATGATTGGAATTCCGCGTGATGTCAGAGTAAAGCCCAAAGCAGTTTTGAGCTGTGGCCATTTGTCATAGTTAGCACCCGGCTTGCCGGAGGCGTCATTCAGGAAACGTTTTACATCATGATTGTCGATAAATACACCGTTGGTCTGGGCATCGCGATAGTAACGATCATCGGAGTAGCGGTCCTTGATTTTTCTCATGGATTGATCGTGTCCGAACACGTCCTTGATTGTATAATACATCGGAAAATCTAGTGCTGCATCGAGATACCGGGTGTAATCCCCCACATAAGCAGGGTCGCCATGGAAAATTTCGCCCATGGTGAAGGTATTGGCGGCTTGGTCAAAATCCTTTAGAAAACCTTTTGGTACATGCTTGGCGGTATCCAACCGCAGTCCATCGATGCCTGTCTCATTAAGCAGCCATTTGATCCAGTTTTTAAGCTCGTTGGCGGTAGCAGGGTTTTCATGATTCAGGTCATCCAGTCCAGCTACATCACCGTTTTCGATTTTCCATTGGTTGTTGGAGTCGTAGTCCCCTCCTGTAATGTCACCATTGTGATGATACCAGTCTGCTTTGTCAAAAGGAGCTTTGGCAAAGCCGTTCCCTGGCTGGAAATCACCCGTATGATTCACGACTACGTCCAGCATCACAGCGATATTTTTGTCATGTGCCTTGCGAACCAGCTCTTGGAGCTTGTCCATGGTTCCGAGATGTCCGTCAACCGCATAAAAATCATACGTATGATAGCCGTGGTAAGCGTATTCACTTTTTTGCATCGTTACCGGTGTAATCCAGATTGCGGTAAATCCCATATTTTTAATGTAGTCGAGTTTGTTAATAATACCTTGAAAATCGCCACCATGCCACTTGCGTTGATCGTTGTTGTTGGAATTGAAGCCACCGTAGTTATCGTTGGATGTATCCCCGTTGCTGAAGCGGTCTGTCATGATAAAATAAATGCTTTGTTTGCTCCAGTCTGTGCCAAGGGGAGTGGGCTTGGAGAGGGTATCCAGATCTGCAGAGGTGAAGGCGCTCGAAAGCGCCTCCGTTTGATCAGTTACTTCAAGTCCGTTGACGTTAGGTGTATAGGTAGAAGTGCTTACATTTAAGGATACACCCGAAAGTTTTTCGGTTTGGATAGGTCCCGCCACTTCGTTGAGGTTGGTTGCGTAGGTGGAAGCCACTACGCTGATGGTACTTCCTGAGGGTGCCCCTGTTCGAATAGATCCTGCGGCTCCGTTCAAGCCGGGTGTGTAGGTAGAAGTTCCAGTGCTGAAAAGGTAATTTTTAGTGTTATTGCTGTCCCAGTTGTTATTGCCGTCATTAAAAGCAGCTTCCAATTGGGAAGCAGAACCGACGTCGACAGTAATTTTAGCATAGCCGCTAATCTCGGCGTCCTGCATCTTCACGCCAGGCACAGCAGTCCAGTTACCTCCAGTCGGACGGTAGTGAATGTAAGGTGAGTTGAAGCCTTTTTTGTAGTATACCGTTACTTTGTTAGTTGTACCGCCGCCATCCCCAGGATTCGCGCCCGATGGAGCGCCTGAAGTGATTGTTCCTGCGTTGCCGCTATTACCAGGCGTGTACGTAGAAGTGCCTGTGCTGAACAAGTAGTTTTTGGTGTTGTTGCTGTCCCAGTTGTTATTGCCGTCATTAAAGGCGGCTTCCAATTGGGAAGCAGAACCGATGTCGACGGTAATTTTAGCATAGCCGCTTATTTCGGCATCCTGCATTTTCACACCAGGTGCAGCAGTCCAGTTACCGCCAGCCGGACGATAGTGAATGTAAGGCGAGTTGAAGCCTTTTTTATAGTATATCGTTACTTTGTTGCCTGTACCGCCATTGTTGTCAGGCTTGGCTTTGCTGATGATATATTGTTTGAATCCACTCAACTCACCGGTTGGTGAGCCGTCATTGTTGACGAGATTGTTGATGCGCAATAACGTAAACCCGTGATAACCGAACTTCGTGATTTTCTCCTCGATTTTTTGGAAGCCGCTGCCGCCTGTCGGGAGTGCATTTTCACCATTCAGGCGAACACCCTTGGCATTCGCGATGGAGGAGACGGTATCAACCAGGGTGGACGGCAACGAATAATTCGGTGCTGTGCCACTGTCACTCATCTCTAGGCAAGTAAATGTCAAGTCTAGATCGGCATCCTTGAATTTCTGAATGAGACGGTTGTAATCATAATATCCACCCGCTTGTTCCGTGCTGTGCGGCATGGCAGGATTGTTCATTTGCCAGTGCAAACCGGAAACTTTGGCCCCGATCCGGACACCGAACACAGAATCGAAGTTTTTATGGGCAGCTGCCCCGATGACACCTAGATGCTTCTCAAGTACGCTTTGGTACCACGACAGAAAATCCTTTCCATACACGGAATTATATCCGCCATTCGTGTAAAATCCATCCCCGTCGGTCGGTGGATTGATTTGGCTAAGGCTAGTAAGCTTGGTGCCCCAAGCAGCATTAATCTTGTCCAATGATCCGTACTTGTCATTCATAGCTGTGCGGAATGCATTTTTGGCTGTTTCAGTATAAGCTTGGAACTTGCCTCGTCCCGGGTAGCTCCACCCTGCTGCTGGATAGTAGGACGGATAGCGCAGTTCCCCAGAAGGACCGCCGCTCAAATAAATTTTGGGAATGATACTTTTATACCCGGCAAAGTTTTCAGCGAATGAGGCATACAGTTCGTCATATTGTTTACCGGTTCCGCTCCACAATGGGGAAAGGGCTTCGCTATTGGAATAGCCGTTTTCGTCCTTGAACTGCATTTCATCTGCACTGCCCTTGCTCGACAGCCAGCTTGGCAGTGGGATGTTGCAGTCATCTCCCACATTTCCTCCACACTTATGCGTTGAGATGATAGGGACCCACTTCAGTCCCGCTTCTTTCACGGCATTTGCATAGGTCTTGTAGTAGCTCCAATCGAACTGGTTATCTCCTGCGCTTTCTACATAGCCCCACCAGACGTCGGTAGTGATGGCATACACGCCATTGTTTTTCAATGTTTGTAGCTGTTTTTTGAAGGAACCCCAGTCGTTAATTTTCGCCAGCGGTCCCATGACGGAAGCCTGAAAATCCTCTGCAACCGCAGCGCTCGCCGTATTAGAGGGTGAGCCAATGAAGGCGGTCAGAGACAGCACAAGGCTTAGTAGAAGCATACACCCTTTTTTCCATAGACTTCGATACAAGGTCAAACCGATCATCCTCCCCAAAGCATAGTCTAATTCGACAACATTTTGTAAACGTCTACAAAAATAGTATAAAGCAAGCGGTTGCACAAAATAGAAGAATTTATTGCACATTAAAGGTGGACAAATATGACATTTTGCGTTAGCAACCGTGTGCATAAATTAGGCCGTGCAAAAAAAGACACGGGTCTGAGTAAGACTTGTGTCTTTTATGGATTGCTATAATAGGGAAGGCAAATCCCGGTGTGTATACAAGCAAACATGAACCTGCTTAATAGATAGGGCGATTTTTTTCGTCAGGAATACCACTTTTGCGATAAAAATACGTATTGATTCGATCCCGCCATTCCTCGGCGTGCTCAGCCTGATGTTCAAGCCGTGTCAGCACCTGTTCGTAGATTGTCTCATGTAGTTGCTCTCGCAGACTAATCCATGTTGCATGAAGATGTGCCGCACGCTTTGCACCTTCAAAGTGAGTATCATAAATGTGCTGTATGACCGTTTGTCCGGAGTGGAGCACATACGTATAAGGGACATGATGAAAAAATAAGAGCAGCTCATCTGGACAGCTGTCTATAGATTCGTAGATCTCGGCAACAGGAGGAAAATATTGTCCTGCATAGCCTGTTCCCGTTGCAGTCGTGCGATCTACCCCGATTCCCCAGCAATCGGCAAAATGGTAGGTGCCCCACATCGAATATTCATATCCATCTACATCTGGCCCATAGTGGTGATTGGGACTGACCATCCAGCCGACTCCGAGAGGAGCAGTGTAGGACTCGTAGATATTCCATGAATCGAGTAGCATCTGTTTAATGGTAGAAATCAACTCGGTATCACCGTTATCCTTACCTTGGCCGCTGAATGTCAGCCGAACCCATTCATCCGCGATTTCATCTGCGGATAGATCCGGGTCCCATGCCAACCGGCCGTAGTCGTAAAGGTTGGATTGGGCGAGCAAATGTCCGGTCCAGTTGGTGTCTGCACCAATATTAGAAACAGCGGCTAATCCAAAGTTCATGGGCTTGGGAACATGATTCCTTGGCTCTTCCTGGAGGCTACTGCTGTTTGCATGGACAATAGCCTTCCCCCCACGATGGGAGCTGGAATTGCTGCCGGTATGCAAAGCGCCACTCACGATGCGCTTGATGGTAGAGCCTTTTCCCTGTGCATAGGTGTCAAAGTCGAGCACTTCCTTCCATTGCGGAACCAGGTAGCATAGATGCTTTTGTTGTCCGGTATACTCCTGCGCAATTTGAAATTCCAGCAGTACCTGAGTGGCTTCCATCGCGCCGAACAGGGGGGAGACAGGCTCGCGCACCTGAAAATCCATAGGGCCATTTTTAATCTGTAAAATGACATTATCCCGGAACAGTCCATCCAGCGGTTTGAAATGGTCGAAGGCTGCGCGAGCCCGATCCGTCTTGCGGTCACGCCAGTCCTGTTTGCAGTCGTAGACAAAGCAACGCCAAATCACACGTCCGCCATAGGGCCGTAGTGCATCCGCCAGCATATTGGCTCCATCGGCGTGGTGGCGTCCATAGCTGAAGGGTCCGGGCCGATTTTCAGAATCGGCCTTGACCACAAAACCACCCAGATCGGGAACGGCTGCGTAAACCTCCTGTGCTTTGGTCTTCCACCATTCAGCGACATCGGGGTCTAGAGGATCGGCTGTAGTTAATCCGCCGAGCTGAATCGGGCTGGCATAGTTAATGCTCAAGTAGATTTGGATACCATAGGCGCGAAAGATGGCAGCTACCTTGGCCACATCGGGTAAAAACCGATCCGTGATCAGCTCGGTTTCCACCTGATGGACATTCACATTATTAATGGATAGCGCCTGAATGCCTACAGAAGCGAGTAGACGGGCATAGTCTCGGAGGCGCTCCATATTTGTAGTAAAGGCATTGTTGTTGTAGAAAATAGACGCCCCCGCATATCCACGTTCAACGCTGCCATCCATGTTATCCCAGTGGTTGATCATGCGAATGGGATTAGCCGGATTGGATAGTAGGTCTAAACTGGGAGCATGCAATGATTGTCTGACAGTAGGCTTCAGCTTGCCGTCTAGTCCGCCTTGCAGGTAGCGCAGCAAATGAAAGACCCCGTACAATACCCCTTTGGAGGTTTGACCCGCGATTGTAACGCACGATCCTTTGATATTATCGGGATTTTGCCCAGTTGAATCTGCTGGCTTTGGCACCTCTACCCCGCGAATCCGGTAGCCTTCTGCGCTCACTTCTGCCTGTTCCTCTGCGCTAAAACGTTCTGCTACGCATGGATGATCCTGGAACGTACCTAGCGCAACAAAGGGTTCATGGACAGGAACGGTACTCATCTTCGGCTGCTGTCCGAACATGGAGGCCAATCCTTGCTGAAGCTCGCTCGCAGCCGTCTGAAGCACTTCATCATCTGTTTCATGAACCACGATGACGCTACACCAAGCAGGCATCTGTTTCACATGGTGATCACGGCGGTAGTGAAGCCAGGCGTCATAGCCGCTCTCTTTTGGCATATCCATACGCTTGCTCATATTTGATTTGGACCTCCTTTGCGCAAGTGAGGGTTCGTTCGTTTCAGGCATGCTGCTTCTCATCTTGAGTCATATGCTGAGGGAAAGTCAGTCGATTCCCTTTGCCTTCATACAACCACAAAATAGCGGTAACTCCGCGTGGGTAATATTTGCTGCCGTGGGCAATACCGGAGAGCATTTGGTCGCTCCAGCACCAATAGGATTCTTCAGGATGCAGGAGCCATGAGACATGGGCTGCGTCAGCCGCTTGCCCCGTTTCCTGCCAAGGTAGCTCCAGCAGCTCACGAGCAATAAACTGTGACAGATAAATTTTGCTTAACCAGGAGTTGTTACTGGTCGAGGATAACTTCCAGCCTCCGTCCTCAAATAGACAAACCCCCGGTACGAGTACGGTTTGCAAATGGCGCCGAAGTGCCTGGATATATCCACTGAACCGCCCATCAGGCTTAAGCGCATCTTCACATCCTGTAAAATAAGGGAAGATCAATCCCTCAATGGCAGGAATAATCTGCGAATCGTTGCCTTCCTTAATGACTGCAGGAATATAGCCTTTGTCTGTCATGTGAGCGGTAATCGACGCTGCGCATTTGTCTGCCTGTGAGCCGGCTTCCTGCGAAAGGGAGCTAAGCCCCTTTGAGGCAAATATCTTTTCCAGCGCAACATATACCGCCCAGCATTTGCTGCCTAAATAAATGTTATTGCGGGACTGACCCAAGGATACATCCAGACTATCGTAAGTTGTAATTTCTGCACCTCCCCGGGTTCTTGAGCTGTCCAGGCCCATTAAGCCGTTTCGTTGGGCCGGATCTGGATGATCCCGCCGCAGCATGCTTTCGAAGCAGTCGCACAAGACAGGCAGCATACGTGCCGTAAATGACTGATCCTGTGTCTGCTCGATATATACCGTGGCGCAGCAAAGCCAGTTTACCAATTCCTCGTGGCTCATATAAGAGAAACAGTCGTCAATCCCTGCCAGCTCATAACAGGAGTACCCCTGCCGGGAGAACACATTAGCCACGCCCATATCATGGGTAAACGTGATCCCCCCTGGATGGGTATGTTCCTCTCCCGGGAAACGTACCTCATCCCGATAGCTGTACCTTTGGACAAACCATTCCAGTTCGTTGCGTACCGTCCATGGATTCAAAATCAATTCATAATAAAGCTGATCCGCCGTCAGATCGAGTGTATTCATCATTCGGTACTCGCCTTCGTTCACAATCCAGATCGGTTCGCCATCCTCTTGCTGACTGAGCAATTGAGTGCTGCCATAATAGCTGTGAATTGCCTGAGCGAGCATAAATTCCTGATCCGGACTCAAGTTCGCCGATTCGATCCAGTCATTCCCCTGAATACAAGCTGCAATCAGGTCGGTAAAATGCTTCAACGCATAGCTTCCCACGTCTTCAATATCCTTGAACAGCCGGGTATAGTAATACGATGCTTCGATGCCTGTTGTCACAATGCCGCCGCGATAAAAGCATATGGCGAAGGTATACGTGCGCTTTTCTCCTGCGGGAACGTCCATCAGGAGCGCACCTGTTGTGCCCAGGCCAAAGGATAAGTTATCGGCCATGGTCTCCCCGAGCAGCTTCTCCATTGCAAATCCGCTGGCAGGTATGGCTTCACTGCTGTTGGTCACAATAGCCGTGCTTCGTCCTTGACCGATGCCTGTGAGTCTTTCCTCCAATTGGGTAGATTCCGTAGCGTCCCTGCGTGGATCTTCCCCTATAATACGTATGCCGCTATACGGATCACTGCCCTGATAGCCGAAAAAGGCTCTCCGTGCAGCAGCACCCTCTGTATTATCGATCGTCAGCTCGGCAAATACAGCCGGAACCAATGCTGCCCGTAGCTCATCCATGCCCGCAATTCCCGGTTCGGGCACCGGGCGAACGGGAGAGTACAGCCGGAACGTCAAATCGCCTGCCTGCCATGTATCTGTTCCTGCTTTTAGCTCACGGGTGATGTCTTGGTCGGCAAAGGCAACGAGCAAAGGCTCTGTTTTTTTATCCTTTTTCTCCACATCGTAGCGAGTACTTTCATCCTGTATGGATGCGAAAAAAGGAAGCGCCTCATACGATCCGCCATCCCTGGATTGTAGTCCGATGTATACATTTTCATCAGCAGGTTTGCCTAGCTCCAGGCCAAGTCCGCCGCGATTCCCCTTAAACCCCAGTGTAAAGCTGGAAAATGAACCGATAGGTGCATGCTGCGTGTTATAAAATATGTTTTTCGACATCTATTGAAACCCCTTTCATGATAAAATGAAACGTTGATTAGCTTCAATTAGAGCCTAGCATGACATGTGCCGAGGAACCATTGTCAAATCGCTCAACTATTTATCCAAATCGCGCTGAAAGCGATATACTGGAGGATATCGATGTAAATGAGCCAGGAGGGAAAACATGTCATCACCACGTTTACCGAAGCGTCCCCATGATCCAGACCTTACGGTCGCCGGAGAGGAATTCTTTTTTCCCGATGTGCGGACTACGGTCAATCTATTTGCCATCCATACACGAAGTGTCGGAAGAGACTGGAATTATCCGCCACATGAACATCCGCAATATGAAATTAATATCGTGCTTGCGGGAGAGCAGGTCATGGTTGTGGATGGTCACAGCTTTATTCAGCGACAGGGTGATCTGATGCTTTTGCGCCCAGGAATGGTCCACTCCAGCCGCAGTAGCGGGCAGGGGTTTACGTATTTTTGCATGCATTTCGACATTGATGATAAATTGTTTCTTTCGCTCCTGAGTCGTTTGGAGCAAGTGCTTTTTCCAGCTGATGGCGCGGTGGCGAAGCAGATGGGGCCAGCGCTGAGTAAGCTGCTTGACCTTTCCGCGCTTGAAGACATGGGGATAAGTGGTGATTCGGTGGCAAAGCGTATGCGGATTCAATCTGCTGTATTTGAACTGTTCGCAACGCTGTGGGAGGCAGTATCCAGTGAAGCTGCTCATCTACCAGGGCGTGGATATGTGCAGGCAGAGCTTGCCCATCAGATTGCCAGTCGACTTCAGGGCAGGGTCAATCAGCCTTATAGGCAGGCAGGCTCGGCGGAAAAACAGGATGGGATTGAGGGAATTTCATCCGAACTTGGTATTAGCGTGTCCCATTGCAATCGTGTATTCCGTAGTGTTTTTGGCGTATCTCCGCGAGTGTATCTCTCCGAGCTTGTCTTGCATGAGGCCAAGCTGCTGTTGGCTGACCCGCAATGGTCCGTACAGCAAATTGCTGAACTGCTCGGCTATGGGGATATTGCACACTTTAGCAGGCAATTCAAACGCTGGTCCGGTCAGTCGCCGACATCCTACCGTAAGAGCGTAGCCCCTGAGAGCTCATCTGAATAAACGTGCTGTTCCCAGATGGCAGTTATACGCTGATCTAATTGCTGGAAGCTGACGTGTGCATATCCACCAGTCCAATACACACTTACAATGTGTTGGACTAGTTTTCTTTTTACAGAAGATGTAGCGGGATGCAAAAAAACATCGTATTTATCGGAATAATACTCCAGGAAAGTGTCGCATTTCGTTTTACAATTTGTATTGAAAAAATTTTAGGAGGAAACAGCATGTTGGGAATCGATATAAAAAAGGAGAGTAATAATTTAGTTATTACTTGGCAGTTATCTAGGATAGAAGTATCTCTTGAGGATATTGAAGATGTTTCGTTCGATAATACTTATGCTGGACAAGAGAAAGATGCAATAAGAATAGGTACTCCTTATGCAACAACGGACAGGGTTGTAATTAAAACCAATTCAAAGACATATATTTTGTTTACTACAAATGGTCAAAATATTCTTAAAAAAATACACTCCTATCTTTAATTAGCTATTCATAAAAATACAGCATGATGTGCGCGGAGAATGATATTGCATTACTTCATGGACATATATGATCTGAATTGTACCCCATTGCTCAAAATGAGGAATGGGGTATGTACCGTGTTTGTACAGCTTATTTATTTTTAGCGAGTTTCAATTTCTTAATCAAACGATCGATAACATATCCTATGAGATACCAGAAACTTATTGTAGTGAAGTACACAAGGGCTATGGGGATATGTGCTTTTCGCACAAATTGAAAAGATTCATGTATCCAAACCAACGGGCTAATCATAGCCAAAAGTATATTATAGTCGTCATATTCCGTAATATTTATAGCGATAACTATACATGAGACTAGGACCAACCAAAAGCGAAAGGACTTCTTTGCCTATACCTACATTCCATTTTCAAAAGAGAAGCCGCGAGACGATTAATAGCATTCTGATCGCAGCGGCTTCTTGGGATTCTTCTGTTCTACACTTTTTTCACAGGACGTAACACTGCGTAGCCGTATCCTTCAGGGAAATGCCGTTGATAATCCTGCTTCGTTTCCTCATCCCATTCATACCCCATACTGTGTGGGTCAAAGTTCCAAGCTTTTTCCTCCACCACTCTCATAACATCTCCATTGTTTTTTAAATAGTTAAAGGGTGGATGGAAAAACACCAGATAATCTGATTCGGGGATGTTTCGGCACTCCATACCTGCTGGAATCTCTCCAGTGTAGTCAGCAGCAATCGGTATTCCATACAAATAGCCCTTCTGTCCATGCTGATAGAACCAGCCTGCGGTTTGACCCAATTGTCCGGGAAGCTTAAGGTGAGACATGCTTTCCAGAGTTCCGCAAATTTCATCACAATTATGACCGTTTCTCCAGAAATCACCGTAGTTTCGAGAAGAGATATCCCAGATCCCAATAAATTTGTGTGCTGGTATATGCTCGATTTTGACTTCAGCTTCTTGTAAGTGCTCCTTAACCATCTTATCCCGCTCCTTCAAATGGTAATGGTAAGGAGAGAACACCTCAGCGCGAGTGGCTAATGGAATAGGCCGGGGGTTCTTCCGGTATACAGCCGGGGATACCTCGAACGCTTTTACAAATGCTCGTGTAAAAGCTTCCTGTGAAGAAAACCCATACTTTACGGCAACATCGAGGATGCGGACATTGCTGTCCCGGAGTTCAAGGGCTGCCCGGCTAATCCTGCGCATCCATACATAATCCCTTAACGTCATTCCCGTCAGAGAATGAAATTGCTTTGTACAGTAGTAAGGGGAGTAGCCTAGCTGGTCGGACATTCTCAACAACGATGGTGCTGAGGTAAGATTATTATCAATCCAATCAATCATAAGCTGGACCATTTCGTTCCATTCGTACACGGGCGGTTCCCTCCTTTCGACTTCATCTTAACAGCCGGAGTGCAGGAAACATTTGACTTGAGTTGCATACACACTTTTGTTGTGTCTGTTTACTCTTCTACATAACGGATATATGGGTGTTGAAAGAACCTTTGATCAGACACGAAATCATATTGTTTTCCTACAACCAGAGGAGGAATTATAGACTGTGAGGAAATATATAATTCTTTATATCCGCCTCCGTTAGAAGCATCTCTCTGTACAACTAAGTAATCGTCTGTAATTTTAACTAATTTGGCAGTTTCAGCATGGTGAATTCCTGAATAAAAGTAAAGCCAGCTAAAAATCAGTGAAAAAAATATAACGCTTAAAATAGATGCAGCTATTTTATTCTTTGTAATCAACATTTGCGCACCCCCATAATTCATGTATAAGTCAGGTGATATAAGAAAAAGAATCTATACTATTCCGTTCTTTCATCCGCAATAAAATATGTATGATTGGTTATCTATCCTGTATATGTATATTGTAAGTTGTATGGTCGGATGATGAAAGTAGTTTTCACACAAAAAGCCTACCTACCGGAACAACGGCAGATAGGCTTTTATAACATAAACATTCACTATACTTCATAACCGTATGCAGTCTGTGCCTTACATTGCAATCGCACCGACAGCATATTTTTGGTCTATCGTTAGTTATTTTTACGCTGACGGGCGCGAGCTTCGCCGCCTTTACGGCCTGCTTCTTCCCTGCTCATTTTCCCGTCGCTATCACTTTGGTCTGAATTGCCACGGGCTTCACCGCCCTTGCGACCGATTTCCTGATAGAACTCCTTGCCATGGTTTTTGGAAGTGGCTTCGCCGCCTTTTTCACCAATCTCCTGATAGAAGTCTTTGCCATGACTTTTAGCAGTGGCCTCGCCACCTTTTTCGCCGATCTCTTGGTAAAATTCTTTGTCGTGATTTTTAGCAGTAGCTTCTCCACCTAAACGTCCTGCCTCTTCGCGACTCATTTTGCCATTTTGGTTGTTGTTAGCCATGTTCAATCACTCCTCATCGAATTTTAGTAAAGCGTCTACGTGTATCTATTAACCCTCGTGTCAGGAATTAAACATGTCTATTTTATTTTGATAAATGGAAAATGGTTGGTAAATAACTGGGTATACCCGTCTCTATCAGACTTCCCATGACTCTGTGCGCAGTTGTTGCTGGCGGGTAAATAATGTCGGGTAAATGAACAGGCTGAGCAGCACGCTGGTCAAAATGGCAGAGGTCATAGTCGTGAATACGATGAGCAATTGCAAACGCACGGCGACAATCGGATTGGCGCCTGCGATGATTTGTCCGGTCATCATGCCGGGAAGCTGAACAAGCCCGAGTGTTTTCTGACCCTCAATGGTGGGAATCATACTGGAACGTATGCAATTCTTCAGTATAGGGAAGATGGCTTGTCGCGGTGTTCCCCCCAGAGCGAGAATGAGCATGATTTCAGGCTTGCGCAGCAGGACTTCCGACTTGAGCCGTGATACCAGCAGGCTGGACAAAATCATGGAGCTGCCGATGATCATCCCGCTAATCGTAATCATATACCGGGCTGTCGCCGGAATGATGTGCAGGCCAATCAGGAATGCCTGTGTTACGATTTCCACACATAGCAACGTCAGAAATGACTTCCACATGAGACGGGGGATAAAACGTCCTTTGCGTGCAACATTTTGAGAAGCTACAGTGATCATCAGCAAAATGAATAGTACGATAAATCCGTAGCTTTGCATCCCAAAAATCAAATGCAGCACATATCCAATCGCCAGTAGCTGAACGGATGCTCTGATCGTAGCAATAATAATGTCTCGGTCCAGACCGAGCTTGAAGGATTTGGACATGACGATGGCGATAAATACAAAACCTAGAGAAAGAATCATGGCAACAATCGTCATAGCCATTCTCCTGCTACAAACTTGCGGGTTTCACTATGCTGTGGGGCGTTAAAAAACGTTTCCGTATCCGCTTGTTCTACCAGTCTTCCGTCGATCATCAGCCATGTTTCGTGACCTACCCTGCGGGCTTGTTCCATATGGTGCGTAATCCAGATCATTGTTGTTCCCTCTTCTTTGTTCATTTGAAGCAGCAGTTCCTCGACCTCTTTGACTGAGGCGGGGTCCAGTGCGGAAGTAATCTCATCCAGTAGTAAAATATCCGGGCGATTCGCGAGCGTCCGCGCCAGGGCCAGGCGCTGTCTTTGTCCGCCGGACAGCTCTTGCGCCTTCTGCTCCAGCAGGTCACGAGTGAGTCCTACGCGCTCTAACAGGCCAACTGGATCTTCCAGTACCTTGCCATGTAGCCGCTCTACGGTCTGGAGATTGTAGAGGACCGTGCCCTGAAGCATGGGGGCATCTTGAAAAACCAATGCTACCTTTCGTCTCAGTTCAGGGATTTCCCATTCAGTTATAGGCTTGCCAAGGATGCTGATTTCTCCTTCATCCGATGTTAGCAAAAGATTGCACAGTGAAAGCAGCGTGCTTTTGCCAGACCCTGACGGACCGACCAGGGTCGTGATTTTTCCGCGAGAGACTTTTGCCGTAATTCCGTTC
>NZ_JCAJRU010000027.1:0-30190 GCF_059447605.1 Paenibacillus sp. N119s
AGATGTTTTGCTGCCAGTTTCAAGAGCCAGACTGGCTTTGCTTGAGACCAGTTTTTCGACAGTTGGAAGTACATTAATCTTCAGAGTCTTACTCAAACCGTGATAGGAAGCTGTAATGGTTGAATTGCCTACATCCATCGGTGTGATTTTCCCTTGCTCTACAGTGGCAACCAGCGAATTAGAGGAAGTCCATTCTGCCGTGTTGGTCACATCTGTTTTGCCGCCAGTCAGGTTTACATCGGTTGCAGTAACCTGAATTGGAGAGCTACCCATATAGACTGATTTGGAGCCTGACTCACTCAGTACCAATGCCTGGGATGAAGAACGCACATACACGATCAATTGTGCATTCAGTCCATCTTTGGCGGCTTTAATGTAAGTCACGCCTTTGGCAAGAGGACGTACAAGTCCATTCTCTACAGTAGCCACGGCTTCATTCGTGGATGTCCATTCCACACCGGACACATTTTCCGTGCCACCTCCGCTAAGCACCCCTTGAGCCGTCAGTTGCTTCGATTCTCCGCCAATAGTCAGATTCAGAGGACCCGCCGGATTTAATTGCAGCTTGCTGTAAGGCGATTTTACCGTAATTGTCGTACTTACCGTTTTCTGGTCATATGTAGCAACAATCTTAATCTGCCCTTTGGATACTGGGGTAATGAGTCCCTTTTCTACCTTTAAGATACTGGAGTCCCCGGAGATCCATTCAGCTTTGTCGGTTACATCCGTTTTGCCAGTTCCCGACACAGCCCATACTCTTAATTGAGCGGGGCTTCCACCCAGATTAACTGTAGTCGGATTTTGACTGTCCCACTGTACCGTGGACGTCGTGTTCTCTTCCGCTTGGATCAAACCTGCTGGCCATGCTGCAAATACAAACATCAGCAAAGCAAGTAAGAAGGTACTCCGTTTGCTCATACGTTTCATACGCTCCATTCGTTTCTCTCCCTTGGGTTCATTCTATAAAACAGGATATTATTAACAATCCCATTATCTTTTATCGGTAAGCAGCTAACTAAATTGAACCCTTCATCAAAAAAAGGTGAATTATAACAATTAAAGCTCCCCACGCAGTGACCTCACTACAAACAAATGCCCTTCCTTGGATAAGGTTCGTCCATCCTCAAGCGTCACATGGTCTGCCGAGTGACTAACCAGCTTTACATTGTAAGCAATCAGTTGATCGTCTCTCCAAATCGTCACCGCCGACTGAAAATAAATGGCATTGTCAAACTGTAATGGAACGTTCATGACATAACCGAAAGCGTTCAGCCTCGCTGGCTGGCGGCTTTTACGCTCACGCCCCGGAGGAAGCATGGTAATATGCGTAATATTTTCAAAAGGAAAAGCCAGCATTTTCGGGCCTAAAATAACGCATTTTCGGATATCATCCCATTTTTCAAGAGTGCCGCGCACCTTCTGGGTATGACCGTTGTTGCCGTAATATAAAATGACCTGACGTCCCTTCCATTGACGCATGTCCACACCTCCCGTGCTAGCGGTTAGGAATCTCCCACCGAATCGGTTCCATTCCATGCTCCTGCAAAAATGCATTGGTACGCGAAAAAGGCTTGCTGCCAAAAAAACCTCTATGAGCCGCCAACGGACTCGGATGAACGGATTTCAGCACCAAATGCTTGCTGGTATCCACGAAGCTGGCTTTTTTCTGAGCATGGCTCCCCCACAAAATGAACACGGCCGGCTGTTCACGCTCATTAATCGCTTCAATAACAGCATCCGTGAAACGTTCCCATCCTATCCCCTGATGAGATTGCGGTTGACCTTCACGCACGGTCAGCACGTTGTTCAGCAGCAGCACACCTTGCTCAGCCCAAGGAACGAGATAGCCCTGATTCGGAATGGGAGTGCCGACATCGTCGCGCAGCTCCTTGTATATATTTTGTAGAGACGGCGGTGTACGGACACCGGGTCTAACAGAAAAGCTCAATCCGTGAGCTTGTCCCTCTCCATGATATGGATCTTGTCCCAATATAACCGCTTTGGTCAGATGATATGGTGTTAATTTGAGTGCTGAAAACAAATCTTCTTTTGGAGGGTATACCTTATGTAACTTGTACTCTCGGGCTAACGTATACCTTAATTCATTAAAGTAAGGCTTTTCGACCTCTTCTCGTAGTACATCATCCCAGTCATTCCCGAACATACCGCAGTCTCCTCTCAATATGTAAATCTGTGAAAGCTGTAAACTTTTGTACAAACAAATAAAGCTGACCCCTCATCCGGAGCCAGCTTATTTATTCGTTACGTGTGTTTCTATGCCGAAGGACCAGAAAAGTTTTCTTACGATAGTCAGCTACCGCGGGGTCTAAATTCGATTTCCTTATTATAGCATTCACGGTATTGATGTCAAGTAAATGTGTGTTTATAACCGTGCGGAAACTAGCTTCTTATTGCTGTATTTGTTACGATTTTGGATGAGCCTTCAGGTATTCCAATGCATTATATAACATAACAGCAGCCTCGGCGCGTGTAATCTCACTTTTCGGATGAAACTGCCCATTCCCATCCAGGATGTTGATCTTGTACACTAACGAGCGTTGAATGCTACCTTGGTAAGAAGGCTCCAGCTCACTTTCATCTGCAATATTCGCAGGTGCGATTTTAATCATGGGGAGAGCACCTGCTTTTTCCATACCCTGAATCAACATATGGGTGAACTCTTCCTTGGTCAAAGCCTTGCTGGGATTGATATCTTTTGGAATGTCTACGCCGTTATAATAGGCGTTGATAAAAGCTTCAGCGTACCATGCGGAATCTTTAACCTGGCTGAACAGTCCACTCGCCTGCGGAGCCTTGCTCAAATCAATGGCAGCCAAACTGAGCTGAAGTCCACCCGAGATCAACTGAATGCCTTGGGCAGCGGTCACTTTAGATGAGGGGAGAAACTGCGTGTCAGAGGCACCTTTAAGTAACCCCCGATCTTTAAGGGATATGATTTTTTCTTTACCACTTACGTGATCCAAATCCTTGAATGAACTGGCTGCCGCAGACAAATGACCTCCAATTGAGAAGGACAATAGAGCTACAGTCGTAAGGGCTGTGATTGCACTTTTTCTCATGCTCATGTTCAGTTCCACCTTGTAGTTGAATTAGGCCGCTTGGGCATTACAACTTCCTTGACGTGGTTCAAGCTGAAAAGGTTGCGGCAGACTATGTAAGCTAAATAAAAAAACTCTCCTCTGCTTCTAGCAGGGAGAGTTTTTAGCTCACTCAAGCGGATTAAATTGCGTGCTGGATTCAGCTTTGCTTTCAATATGTTGTTGAATCCGTTTATTCTGTTGGTGGCTGAATATTTTCCAATTTCATATGAACATCTCTCAATTGTTTGTCAGTAACCTCTGAAGGAGCTCCCATTAATACATCCTGTGCTTTACTGTTCATCGGAAACGCAATAACCTCTCGAATATTCGTTTCATTTGCAATGATCATCACAATCCTATCAATTCCCGGTGCTATACCTGCATGAGGAGGTGGTCCAAACTGAAAAGCATTAAAGAGTGCAGGAAATTTACTCTTGATCTCTTCATATGTATAACCTGCAATCTCAAAAGCTTTTACCATAATTTCTGTATCGTGGTTACGGACAGCACCCGAAGATAGCTCAATACCATTACATACAATATCATATTGGTACGCCAGGATGTCCAGAGGATTCATATTCAGCAGTGCACCCATACCACCTTGCGGCATCGAAAACGGATTATGGCTAAACTCTATTTTATGCGTAACAGGGTCCAATTCAAACATAGGGAAATCAACAATCCAGCAAAACTTAAACGTATCCTTTTCCAACAAATCCAGCCTTTTGCCCAATTGATTCCGAACAGCACCGGCTATTTTTTCGACATTTTCAAGCTCATCGGCAGCAAAAAACAGTGCATATCCCGGACCAGCTTGCGTCACATGGATTAATTCGTTTTTTACCATCTCCGGAATAAATTTTGCAATCGAACCGCCAAGAGACATATCAGCACTGAACTTAATCCATGAAAGGCCTTTCGCTCCAGCCTCTATAGCAAAGTTCACGATATCGTCGTAAAAGCTTCTCGGCCGACCTTCGCAACCAGGAACAGCAATAACTCTTATCGTTTTATTTTTGAACACTTTAAAATCAGTCTCTGTAAAAAGCTCTGTAACATCATGGATAATTAACGGGTTTCTTAAATCAGGTTTATCGCTCCCGTATTTGAGCATGGCTTCTTGATAGGGAATTCTACTAAAAGGCTTTGAGATTTTATAATCTGTAAATTCAGAAAAAACCTCATACAGCATATTTTCAACGACATTAAAAACATCTTCCTGTGTAGCAAAAGCCATTTCCAAATCTAACTGATAAAATTCGCCAGGTGATCTGTCCGCCCTTGCATCCTCATCTCTAAAGCATGGAGCAATTTGAAAATATTTATCAAAGCCGGAGACCATTAGTAGTTGTTTGAATTGTTGAGGTGCCTGAGGCAAGGCATAAAATTGACCTGGATGTACTCTACTAGGAACTAAATAGTCTCTGGCGCCCTCTGGAGATGAACTCGTCAGAATCGGTGTCTGAATCTCTAAAAAATCCAAATCAATCATCTTTTTTCGAATACTTTGAATGACTTTAGAACGAAGTATAATATTATCGTGTAGTTTTTCGTTGCGCAGATCCAAAAAACGATACTTTAATCTTAAATCTTCTCGGGCTTCATGTGCTGAAGATACTTCAAAAGGCAAGGGAATTATGACCTTCCCTAACACTTCTATCTCGCTGGCAACGACCTCAATATACCCGGTTTTCATACGGGGACTGATCGTGCTTTTCGACCTGTGACACACAGTTCCTATAACAGAGATGGTTGATTCCCTACTGATTTTGGACACAAAATCCTTTAATTCATTAGGATCAGAGACAACGATTTGCGTAACCCCATAATGATCCCTAAGGTCAATAAATATAATCCCGCCAAGGTTACGCATATTTTTAACCCAACCTGCAATTTTCACGATTTCCCCGACATGCGTTTGATCCAGCTCTCCACAGTTATGCGTTCTATACCTATGCACGAAATCGCCCTCTTTCTTTTACCCTAGTATCTGCATGGCTTCAATGATGAAACCCATGGTCTGATTGCAGATATTGTAAATTTATCTTTCATAAATCCGGCCATGGGTTTATTTTTAGAACGTTCTACATTTCATTATTAGCTTCTCGCTTTTCCTTGAATCCGACTAGATTGTAAGGCTAGCCGTTAAAGCTTTGAACCTTTCATTCAAGTGCTCTGCAGTCGCAGCCATTATTTTTTGTCCTATATCGTCAACATGTCTATTCTTCCAATTCTCAAGAGGTGTCCCCTTCACCCATTGATTAAAAGCGCCGAGGGCAGGTCCACAGTGTACTTGATAATCGACCCTGTTCTTTTTGTCCCCATTAATGGCAAGCCGGGTAGAATAAGTAAAGTACCATCTAAATATTAAGGCCATCTTCCGTTTTGGGATTCTTTCAGCTTTTTCAATGATTTCTGGCGGGTAATAAGCCTTAATATCTTCGTAGACCTGTTCGATACTCTTCTTAAAATATTTTTCTTCAATATAATGTTTTGTTTCTCTATCAATTTCATCTATGGAATTATAATTCCGGTAAAGGTCATACAATTTATTGGCCCTCGCTGGAAAAAAGACTCCTTTTTTCATAACCTGAACTTTTGCGCCCATTTCAAACATATCCCCTGCTGGAGCGTAGTCCGTATCCTGAATGTTTAATTGCTGGAGCAAATCCTTTACTTCATCACTCGTCCCTGCTTCAACCGTACACTGGTTAATTGAACCTGTCATAATAAAATCAGCACCTAATATAAACGCCGCTGATGCAGCTTGTGGAGTCCCGATCCCTCCGGCTGCCCCTACCCTTATGCTTTTGTTGTATTTATACTTTCGGATCGCTTCATCTCTCATCTGGAGCATTAGCGGAACCAATACATATGCAACTGCATGGTCGGTATGCCCGCCTGAGTCAGCCTCGACGCATAGATCATCTACCATTGGAATTTCCATGCCCATCATCGCTTCTTCCCGGCTAATCCTATTTTCCGCCAGCAGCTTATTTATAATATTCTGAGGCGCAGGACTCAGGAAGGCTTCAACCACCTCGGGCCTGGATACTTTCGCTATTATTCTGTTCTGTGGCGTTACGCTTCCCTTTTCATTCCGTCTCAGTCCCTTCAGCCTGTACCTTACCAAAGAAGGCGTAATACTCATAAACGCAGAGGCTTCAATATTTCTAACACCGTATTTTATGTACAAATCAACGATGTTATTTTCTATGTCTGGGTGATCTGGCACATGAATGAGATTCATTCCATAGGCTTCGCCACGGTTCAATTCCTTTTGAATATATTTAATAGCTTCCTCCAGAGCATCCATCTTCACTCCCCCTGCTCCAAAAAAGCCCATCATACCTGCCTTTCCTGCTTTTACGACCATCTCTTTTGAAGAGATACCCTTATACATAGAACCTATAAGATATGCATACTTAATGCCGTAATCTTGTTTGAATTCGCTATGACCAAGAGACTCCGCCGTAAATCGTTTGCCAGATCCCGGTACGTCATGCTCAGGTTTTGGTAAGGGGACCTGTTGCTTTACAGATGTTGAATCATCACTTCCCAACGTTTCCTTGGACATTCCCTCCCCTACCTGCTCGGTCCGGTCTTCGGCTTCCGTCAGGATCAAGGGCTCTGCTTCTCGTTGTATGGCATTAACCAATCCTGCCACGACATTTCCAGGCCCGATCTGAATAAATTGGGTTATCCTTTTACCCATCAGATACCGTATACTTTCCGACCACTTGACCGGACTCACAATCTGGTTGATCAGCGTGCTTCTTAAATCCTGCTGCTTGTAGGGTCTGGCGTGGACATTTGAAATAACGGGTATTTTGATTTTCGAGAATTCAAATGACGCCGCATAAGCCTCAAATTTCTGTCTGGCATTTTCCATATATCTGGAGTGAAATGCTCCACTTACATTCAACACCACATAATTTCTGGCTCCTGCATCTTCAAAAATTGGTTTCGCTTGCTCGATCATGTCCTTTGGTCCTGAAATGACTATCTGGCTGGGTGAATTAAAGTTGGCAACATCGAGCTCAATTAATTTATTTTTCTCCATTACTTCCCGAAACACTTCTTCTTTTAAGCCTAAGACTGCCGCCATTCCGCCGCCAGCAGCCCGAGCCATCAGCTCTCCTCTTTTTTGGACCAGCTTCAAGCCAGTTTCAAAGTCAAACGCTTCTGCGGCAAATAAGGCATTATATTCACCCAGGCTATGTCCTGCAACATAGTCGGGTTTCCTTCCGGTCTCTCTTATTTTTTTTAGGTAACTTAAAGCATTTACGACAAATAACGCCGGCTGGGTAAAACCCGTTTGTCCGAGTTGCTTGGCAGGGTCTTCAAGGCACAGCTTCTGAATAGAATAACCAAGAACTGCATCCGCTTTGGCAACCAATGCTGGAAATTCATCAAACAGTCCTTCGCCCATACCTTTCACTTGAGCTCCTTGTCCAGGGAACAGATATGCAATCATAGATTTCCTCCTTGTTAGTAGTGGATGCATATTAGTCAAACATTTCGAACAGACGATCCAAATTTTTAATATCTTGTTGAAAAGGAGAGAGAACAGAACAAACGCTTGCCTTTTTCTGAGGGCCAAAATTATACTTTACAAAATTAGCAAGCGTGCCTGAGGGGCCAAGATCGATATAAACAACCCCGTCCCTATCACCCAAACACTTTAGAGCGCTCTGAAATTGGATAGGCTTTCTAGTAATATCCCAAAGCAAACGGCTGTCAAGCCCAGTGGCCTTCCCGCCATACATAGATGAAACCACATTTATTCTCGGGCTTCTTATGGTCTTGAGCTTCAAGAACGCCATATATTCCAATGCAATAGGGTCCATTAAAGAAGTGTGAAAAGCATAGTGAACTGGCAGCCTTTGATAGATCAGTCCATTTGCTTTCAAATAGTGTTCAATCTCTGTCAGACCCTCGCAGCTGCCTGAAATAACAAAATGCGAATCAAAGTTGATGGAAGCCAGTTCTGAGTTGGTATTCAATATGGATACTTTGTCGTACAGACCAGGATCGCCAATGATGGCCATCATGCCCCCTTCAGGACAATAGGCCTCCACAAGCTGTGCTTGCTTGATAATGCATTGAAGAGTGTCCTCATAACTCATGCAGTCGGCCACAGCAACAGACGCATACTCCCCAAGACTAGAACCTAGCACATAATCAGGATAAATTCCTTTTTCTAATAGCACCTGTGTGAGAGCATATTCAACCATAAAAATTGCAGGGTGAGTATCTAGCAGGGTGTCGAACTCTTCTGCCCTGCGATGCGTGTCATCGTACAGCGTTTTTAATACAGACCTGCCTGTAATATCCGTATGAATGTTATCCAACCTGGTCATCCATGTTCGGAAAACCGGGTTGGACATATATAATTCCCTTCCCATGCCGTAGTATTGTGAACCCTGGCCTGAAAACATAAAAACCACTGATCTGTTCATCCGAACATCCCCCACAACGTATTAATCAGACTTGCCTAAGCATTTCTTCTATTATTTATAGTCACAACAAATTGCGCACTAATTGCATTTGGGATGCCGTAGGATTACTTTCGTTAAGGACATTCTCCATATGCTGCTTGATTGCAGGTTTAAATTTCGGTTCTGTGATGATATATAACTGACCTTTTCGGATACCCTCAAAAATCTGATGGGCCACATCCTCTGGATGTATTCCATTTTGGACAGCCTTACGAGCCAATTCGGTAATAACTTGTCTTTCTGGTGGAAGATTTCCGCTCCCACGTAGCTCTGTCGGGCGGTTCCGCTCTGCATCCATAATTTGAGTACGGACGAATCCCGGACATACAACCGACACTCCCACATTAGAACCGATCAGTCTAAGCTCTTGGTATAACGTTTCAGACAGACTTAAAACAGCATGCTTTGATGCGCTATATATTCCATTGCCAGGACCGGACAGCAGACCGGCAATCGATGCTGTATTTACAATATGGCATGGAGTTTTTTGTTTCAGCATAATAGGAACAAAAAATTCGGTAGCAAACAGAATTCCCCAAATGTTTACGTTGATGACCCACTGCCAATCTGCCACAGTATTTTCCCATAATAAGCGGCCTGTGCCAGCATCCACACCTGCATTATTGAACAAAAGATGTACAGCGCCAAAGGTCTGAATTGTTTTTTGCGCTAATAAACGAATATCAGCTTCTTTGGAAATATCGGTCATGACGGACAGGGTAGCTGCACCCATTTCTTTTAATTCTCGTTCAGTCCTTAGAAGAGCCCCCTCCTCAATATCCGCCAGAACGACCTTCATTCCTTCTTTGACACATCGGTCTGCAATAGCTCGGCCAATTCCGCTGGCAGCTCCCGTAATCACGGCTACCTTACCTTTAAACTCCCTCATGTTTACCTCCGAAATATTCATATTTTCGTCAGATCGTGTTTGGCTTCTCCATTTAGCTCAGAACGGAGATGTGGGTAAGAGAATTCTGCGAACAGCTTGCCCCTCGTGAAGCACCTCCCACCTAATTCTGCCTCCCTGGGTCCAGTACATCGCGATATTTTCCAGATTTCTCTCCTCTAGAAGAATTTGAGAAACTTTCTCGCCTACTTTTCCTGAAAGAAGTGCGCTTGTATTTGTGTCTTCTCCGCCTTCCCCGATAAAGATTGGAATAGCTGCTCCTCCCGGCTCGTTGCCCATGCCGACTGTTTCGATAAGCTGTCTTAGACCCGTGAGCAGCTCTTCCCGTGAGCTCGCTACGATTGCCGTCCGGCACTTCATCGCTTCACGGCCTGTCTGAAGTGTGAAAGCAATATCATGTAAGGAAAGCTCGTTCTGCCGCTCCACATATTCGAGTAATTGACTCGCAAAAGCCTTCAGACGCTCCCAGTTTATGTCTGAGAGAACCACAACTTCGGTCTGATCTGCAACTTGTAGCTGGACAGCTTCTTTTGGCGAAGGGATGTATTCTTCCAGAATAAAATGAACATTAGATCCACCAGCACCGAAGGAGCTTACTGTTGCCCGCAGCGGGCATTCCCGCTCTTCTCCTTCGAGCTCTATTACAGGCCGCTTCCATTCCTGAAGCTCCCGCTGCAGATAAAATGGGGTATTGCTGAAGGTAAGATTGGGATTCAGCTTCTCCGCTTTAATAGTGGGAACCAGCTTTCGATGCCACAATTGCAATATGGTCTTGGTCAACTGCGATATACCCGAGGCCGCTTCTGCATGGCCTATATTGGATTTAACCGATCCCATGGCACAAAAGTGCTGCTCGTCCGTAAATTTCTGGAATGATTTTTTCAAGGCGACTAACTCAATCGGGTCTCCTAATGTAGATCCATTGGCTGCTGCCTCTACATAGCTGACCGTCCGGGGGTGAATGCCAGCTTTCAAAAAGTTCTCTTCAACAAGCTGTGCCTGTGCATTGGGATTCGGAACCGTATACCCATTGCTGTGTCCTCCATGATTGGTTGCCGTAGATTTGATCACTGCTAAAATGCAGTCCCCATCCTGTTCTGCCTTATGAAGCGGCTTTAAGAGAACTGCCCCAACACCTTCAGCGGGAAGATACCCGTCTCCATCTGCAAAGCTTCGGCTATCTTCATGGCTTCCGATCAATTGGTTCTGGCTGGATTCAATATACTTTTTGGGGCTTGTCAACAGATTCCCCCCGCCAGCGACTGCGATTTGGCACTCTCCTCTGAACAGGCTTTCACATGCCATATGGACAGCCACAGCAGAGGAAGAGCTCATTGTATCAATGGATATGCTCGGACCCTGGAAATTGAAATAATGCGACATGGGATTGGCGACAGCAACAGAACCAAAGGATGTGACCCGGTGGGCATCTGTATCTGTATCCGTATCACAGGTGCAATATTTGTGATACGTAGCACCCACGTAGACCCCAACCTTAGACTGGTGTTTTTTCTGTAGTACTTCTCGCGTATACCCCGCGCTTTCCAGCAAGCTCCAGATCGTTTCCAGGAAAAGCTGTTCCATTGGGTCCATCAAACTCACCTCATGAGGAGTCAGGTGAAAGAAAGAAGAATCCAACGGATTTATTCGGTTTAGGAAGCCCCCCCATTTGCAGTAGGTTTTTCCCGGTTTATTTCTTTCTTTATCAAAGTAAAGTTCGTGATCCCAGCGATCTTTAGGAACTTCGGTAATGCAGTCTTTGCCCTCTTGGAGATTTCTCCAGAATTCATGAATATTTTCCGCCCCGGGATATTTTCCGGACACCCCAATGACAGCAATGTCCATCGCTCCTGTTTCTCTTGCCTCCTCTTTAGGCTCTACTCGCACTGACGGAATGGGTGAGTGCCGAAATACCGGAGAGGGCGCTTTTGCATGTTCTACGATGCCCATGGATTTTGTGCTGGTTGCCGTGACTAGCTCCTGTTCAGCTCCAAACAAAGCATTTAATTCGTCTCGGTGAGATTCCAGGAAGTACTCCGTTAAACTCTGGATATTCGGATATTCAAACAGTAAGGTTCTGGACAGTGATCCAAACGTTTCTTCCAACTGATCGGTTAATTCCATAGACTTTATAGAGTCAAACCCATAGTTTTCCAGGTTTTTGTCCTCTTCGATACGCTGTTCTGGCAGTCCGATAGATGAAGAAAGCAGGCCTTTTAGATAATTGCTCACCTGATCACGCAGCCACTCTTCTCCTGATCGGGGTTCTGTATCATTGGCTATAGAAGCCATATCAGCTTTTGCACTTACAGTCGCTACCTGCTCCAGACTAAACAAAGTGCTGATTTCGTCTCGGTGGGATTCCAGGAAGTACTCTGTTAAACTCTGGATATTCGGATATTCAAACAATAAGGTTCTGGATAATGATCCAAACGTTTCTTCCAACTGATCGGTTATTTCCATAGACTTTATGGAGTCAACTCCATAGTTTTCCAGGTTTTTGTCCTCTTCGATGCGCTGTTCTGGCAGTCCAGTGGATGAGGAAAGCAATCTTTTTAGATAACTTGTCACCTGATCACGCAACTGTTCTTCTCCTGGTCGAAGTTCTGTATCAATTGCTGTCGTAGCGGTGGCGGCTTTTACACCTACAGTTACTGCCTGCTCCAGACCAAACAGAGCGATTAGTTCGTCTAGGTGAGATTTCAGAAAATACTCGGTTAAGCTCCGAATATTCGGATATTCAAAAAATATCGTCTTCGACACCTGATCGAACGTTTTCTCCAACTGGTCAGTCAGTTCCATAGACTTGATAGAATCCACCCCGTAATTTTCCAACGGCGTATCCTCTTCGATTCGATATGCAGGCAGTTCAATTGACGAAGACAGCAAAGTCTTCAAATAATGGGCCGTCTTTTCACGCAACAGATGTTCATCTTGGACGGACACTGCCTTATTTGCTGAGAAAGGAACGATGTTGTCTTCTGATCCGATTCTCTGATCCCGGACTGCTTCTCCGCTTTCTTCAAGCTGTTCTTCCATAATCATCATTCTGCTGATCAGCTCAATGTCTCCTTCTACCACCATCGCTTGATTCGATATACAGGCTATACTTTGATAAAGCGCACGAATACCAGTCTCTGTCCTCATCGCATACATGCCTACATTTTGCAAGGCCTTCTCCGTCTCCTGGTCAGGCCGCATTCCACCCTCTTTCCATAACGGCCAATTGATCGACAGCGTTTTTCCCATACGCTCCCAGGAGGATACCAAGGTATTACGATACCAAGCATAGGCATCCATGAAGGCATTCGCGGTAGCATAGTCAGACTGACCTGCATTTCCGCCCACTCCCGCAGCTGATGAAAAAAGGATAAAGAAGTCTAGGGGCATGTCCTTACTGGCCTGATCCAAATTTGCTAGTCCGGCCACCTTCGGCGCCAATACTTCCCTGAATTCTGCGCTCGTCTTTTTGATGATATAGTTATCTTTGATAATTCCAGCACTGTGCAGAATCCCGTTAATTCCGCCGTATGCCATTTGGATGTCCTCCATCAGACCAACGACCGCTTCCTTCTGCGTGACATCCACCTGTCTGTATTCCACCGTGGCACCTAAAGCCTTCAATTCTTCCAATGGGGCCAGCTTGTCCTCGGTCAGCAGAGACCGACCAGTCAAAATCAAGGTTACTTCCCTGGTCTGACGTGCAATTTCTTTGGCAAAAATAAGACCCAAGCCCTTGGCACCTCCAGTAAGCAGATAAACCCCATGATTTTTCCATGGAATTTGTGGTGATGCTGGCATTTCAAGCTTGTTCCAGGCGGGAATCCAACGTTTACCTTCTACAAACCGGATGCGGCTATCCTCTGGACGCCGACTGCTCGATCTTAATATTTCAATGAGCCTTTCATTTTTTTCCGTTTCCCCTACTTCAATCAGTTGCCCGTAGAACTTTGGATTTTCCTTATGGACCGTTTTGAGTATGCCGCACAGCCCGGAGAAAAGTAGCTTTTCATTTTCAGACATCATTACAATTTGTACCAGCACTTTTCCCTTTGGCTTGTTAATCAGGATGCCTTGTATTTTCTCAAAAACCTGAACGGCATATGTTTCAAAGCGTCCTTCGACCTTCTCCATGCGGGCTTGCAGGGTGATACATTCCACATCTGTCAAGGAGGCCTCGACATGTAACGCAGCTATGGCATCTGTCTCACAAAGTATGACCACATGCCGTTCGTAAATAGTTGCTATGGTTTCTTCATTAGCCGCCTGTTCTTTCCAGATGGGTTGAAGCATCATTGCACCAAGCGGTTTCTCACAAGCCTCAGCTTCCTTGTAAGACACCCCTTTCATACGCGCACAGATGCTGCCTGCCTCGTCGCACAAATCAATGTCATACTTGAGTGCCTTATCATTCGTATCGTATCTTCTTTCATACCGAACCAGCGCCCACATTTCGCTCGGACATTCTTGAAATATTTCAAGCCTATCCATCGCAGTTGGCAGTATTTTTTTCGAGGAGCCGATGCCAGTGAGCCGCATAATATTTTCGTCATTCGAAAGCAGGTATAACGGCATTTGCAGAGCAGCACTTGTCATGTAAGGATGCAAAACAAACAGCCCTCCAGTATTCGCAATACCGGAAGGCAGTGATAGCTTGGCCAACACCAATCCATGACCTATATAAACTTGCTCAGCGGACTGGAATTCCGAACCGTAGTTGGCTTCAACCAATCGCTGTGCTTTTTCGTCTCCCCCAGGTGAAATGTGATCAATGCACTCCATCTGCAAAGCCTGAATATCTAATGATTCCGCTCTATTTAAAGTCTCCAGCTCGGCACTTCCCTCACAGTGTAAAACAGGATCTCCTGCTTCGGTTCGTGTGCTATAAATTTTGAAGTCAATTCCACCCTGATCTCCCGGAAAGAGTCCTATATGTATTTCCGGCTGATCACTTATGACGGGAGCATGTGTCCATACCATATCTTTAAGTGTGATACCTGCCTGACCCTTCTCCTGTACTGTTAATGATTGTTCGACCGCTGTCCGTGCCATTTCAAGACATGCCCCATCCGACAGGACCAGTCTTCCGTCAACGACGGAGTTATTCAGATAAAACTCCTGACCGTTAAAGGTTGAGCTGAATCTTTGCTCAGAAAGAACGGAAGTGTTGTGATGCAGCAAAGGGTGTAGATATAGCGGAGCGACGCTAGCGGGCTTTTCTTCATCCACTGATATCCAGTAGCGTTCCCTAGCAAAGGGGTAGGTGGGCAAACTGATGCGGAAAGGCTGGACATCACTGTAAAGTCTGTTCCAGTCAACGTGCATACCCTTAACCCACAATTCCGAAAGCCTGCCGTATTTCTCTGCTAGATTCCAGACATCAGAGGATTCATCCAGCGCTTCTTCCTGTTTAACTACATCCAAGCTCTCCTGGTTCCGCTTGACCTGTCCCCGGTAAAACTGTGCAATATTCCGGCTTCCTCCAATAAATTCCTCCAGCTTGTTCCTAAGTTCCTCCACTGACTGAACGACCACGGCAAGGCGCTCATCCATCGCCTCACGTCCTATCTGCAAGGTGTAGGCTGCATTTACCAGGTCGGTATCTGAGAAGCTATTTGTTTCAATTGCAGCAGTCAATTGAACAGCCTGCTCTTTCAATGCTTCATCACTTTTAGCCGACAATACAATGACAACCGGCTTTTGCGGAGTAGAGGGAGCCTTTTGTGCTGAAATGTATTCTTCAAGAACGATATGGGCATTAGACCCTCCGGCTCCGAAGGAAGATATTCCTGCAATTCTCGGGTATTCCCGTTGCTCGCCGTTTTCCTCCAGAATCGGACGCTTCCATTCAGCAAGTCCCTGCTGGACTGTAAATGGCGTTTTGGCAAAATTTATATTAGGGTTCAATACTTTGGCATGCAGACTTGGGACCATTTTCCGGTTTTTCATTTGCAGAATAATTTTAGCGACACCCGCAATCCCTGCGGCTGCCTCCAAATGTCCTATGTTTGATTTTACAGAGCCAATCGCACAAAAGCCTGTATCCTGTGTGTCTTTCCTGAAAGCCTGGGTAAGACCAGTAATTTCAATGGGATCACCAAGCTCGGTCCCTGTTCCGTGAGCTTCAATATAACTGACTGTTCGAGCATTAACACCTGCTTTATCCAGCGCTTCTCGGATCAATTCTCCTTGTGCTACCGGATTAGGAACGGTATATCCGTTCGTTTTTCCACCATGATTGATACTGGTTGCCCGAATAACTGCATAAATATGGTCCTTGTCGGCAATGGCCCGAGATAAAGGTTTAAGCAGCACTACGCCCGCACCTTCGCCTGGGACAAACCCATTCCCTCCTTCGCCAAAGCTCTTGCATCGCCCTTCTGGCGATAGCATTCGCATTGTGCTTAGAAAAACATAGTTGGAAGGATGAAGATATAAGTTAACTCCACCTGCAATGGCAATCTCGCAATCTCCGTTATGAATATGCTCGCAGGCTTCATGGATTGCAGTTAATGACGATGAGCACATGGTATCGACCGAAAAGCTCGGCCCCTTCAGATTCAAGAGATACGATATTCGGTTTGCTACCGAACTGAAGGATGTACGAGGAAAGATGGGTTTGCCTCGCTCCCACAGCTTGGGTCCGTATAAATTGAAGCCTGTTGCGGTAATGCCTGCAAAGACGCCAATTCGTCCATTATATTGCGCTGCAAGCTGATCTCTGCTATATCCAGCATCCTCAAAAGCCTTCCAGCATTCTTCCAGGAATATTCGTTCCTGAGGGTCCATACTCATTGCTTCCCGCGGAGATATATTGAAGAAAAGAGGATCAAAATCTGCAAAATCCTCCACAAACCCTCCAGATTGGATATAGCTTTTGCCCTTCTCGATAGCTTCCTTCATGTCAGGAGAGTAAAATCCTTCCTTCTTCCAGCGATCCGCGGGAATTTCTGTAATACAATCTTTCCCCTCTTGTAAATTGCTCCAGTATTCTTCCATATTTTTTGCTTGTGGAAATCGTCCGCTCATACCAATAATGGCTATTGGCTCCTGTTTCGCACTGCCTGTGTCTATAGGTGCGCTGCTGACAGATTGGCTTTCTTCTTTTGGCAAAGTTGGCAATGACCATTCGCTATCAGTATGCAAGGATACAGGGACGAAGTTTTCTTCCGGCTTCAGCCGTCTTCCAAGTCCTGTCCACCGTACGCATTCCTCATAGTAATCAGCAATAAAATATTCCGCTACCGCTTCCAACGTCTGATATTCAAAAAATAGGGTCATTGAAATTTCACCAAAAACTCCCTGAAGCTTTTGGTTGAGCCTTGTAATCATGATGGAGTCTATGCCGTAGCTCTCCAAAGGCTCACTGACGTCAATCTTTTCAAGGCTCAGCTTGGTCACTTCTCCAAACAATACTTTAAGCTGGTGCAAGGTTTTTTCCAGAAGCAGTTCGGGATTAATCGATAAAGAAGCTGTTTCTTCAACGTACACGTTCTCCTGTGGCTGAGGCTCCAATAGATGCTTCCGCAATCTGGTCATATCCCCCTCTAGCACCAGCACCTGCTTCTGGCCAGAGGCCAGGCAATCATATAAAGCCTTGACACCGTTTGAAGTTTGCATGGCCATCATGCCAATACTTTGCCAGACCTTCTCCGTTTCAGCATCCGCATGCATTCCTCCATCCTTCCAGAGCGGCCAATTGATAGATAACGTCTGTCCTTTGCGTTCCTTGGAAGAGACGAGGCTGTTTCGATATATGGCATAGGCATCCATAAATGCATTCGCTGCGGCATAGTCGGCCTGACCCGGGTTACCCATAATCCCTGCGATGGAAGAGAAGAAAATAAAGAAATCAAGGTCTAGCTCCTTCGTCGCCTGATCCAGGTTGACCAATCCGGCTACTTTGGGCGCTATTACTTCCTTGAACTCTTCCTGCGTCTTATGAATCATAAAGCGATCCTGTATCACTCCGGCACTATGGAGGATGCCATCAATCCCCCCATGCTCCGCACGAATCTTCAGAATCAGTTGCGAGACCTCTTCCTTTCGGGATACGTCCACTTGTTTGTATTCTACGAAGGCTCCCAGCGTTTTTAATTCCTCCAATATGACCTGTTTGCCTTCGTCAAGCCTTGAACGTCCTGCAAGGACTAGCGTAGCTTCTTGGACTCGCCGGGCGATATCTCTCGCAAAAACAAACCCTAATCCTCCTGCACCGCCCGTAATCAAATAAATCCCCCGATCCTTCCAGGGCACTCTACCCGGAGTTTCAGGGGCTTTCATCTCGTTCCAGCGGAGAACCAAGCGTTTACCGTTCTCATACCGTATCCTTTTGTCTTTGGGGTATGGGCTGTTCTCGTTTAATTTCTTAACGATCTCTTCCAAACCTATAGCTTCCAATTCAATGAATTGCCCTACAATTTTTGGGTTTTCTTTTTCGGCTGTTTGCAGTAATCCCAAAAGCCCAGCGAAGAGCTGCTGCCCGCTTTGTGAGGAAGCAGCAAGCTGCACCAACACGCTGCCTTTCAGGTTCTTTTTGAGGATCATTTGCACTTCTGCAAGCAGTTGAAGGGCATAGCCCTGAAAGCGTTCGTCCATGCCGGTTTTATCGGCATGGAGCTTGATACATCGGGTTCCTTTTATGAGCTCTTCAATGCTTCGCTCCGAGATATGATCCAGTTCGCAAAGCACCACCAGATGTTGGCTACATTCAAGAAGGGTCGCTTTTTGGAGTGCAGCTTGCTCTTTCCATGAAGGCTCAAGCATAAGAACTCCTGTATCCGCCATCGCTTCGGCCGGAGACCCTGCTTGGCTTTGCAGGGTCCCATTTGAAGCCATTTGAGCTTGCAGTTGGCGTATTCTAAAGATAGCCTCCTCTTTCTGCATCCGTCCGCTTTTTACCTCGCCCAGAATAGTTTGAAAAAAGTCCTTCATCTTCGATTGCCTCCCAGCATGTAGAAACTTCTCATTTACGTATGAATATATTGAAGATTTCATTGGCGGCCTCATCAACAGACATGGCGTCGTTCATCATTTCGTCCAAGAGTCTGCCGCACAATTGATCATCAAAATCTACATTGCTTTCATTTTGCGGCAGTAATGCATAGGCTTTTAATTGATCCTTACTTACAGATGTCCAATAATGCTCTTTAGCAAATGGATAGGTTGGCAGGCTGATACGGCGAGGTACCTTCCCCGTATAAAGTTTTTCCCAATCCAGATTTAGCCCTTTGGCCCATAGCTCCAGAAGCTTTGTATATTTTCTCTTGGAAATCCAATGTTCAATTAGTTGTTGCAGGTCTTCGTCCCCCGTAAAAATGGACAACGCTTCTTTGTTGCGTTTTACCTGACCTCTATACAGGTTGAGCATTTGGTGGCGTCCGTCCACGAATTCCTTTAATTTCTCCTCAAGATCTGTAATTGAATTCACCAGCATGGCTATACGCTCCTCCATCGGTTCGCGTCCCACCTGGAGCGTATAGGCAATATCCAATAGGCTGGCAGAGGATAGCTGACCCTGAAGAGCCTCAAGCAGTTGGTGCCCTTTTTCCTTAAGCTGTTCCTCACTCTTGGCTGATAGCACGATCATGGCAGGTCCCTGAGAATCAGGTTCGATTCCTGACGGCTCCTGAACCTCGGGAATGTACTCTTCAATCACAATATGAGCGTTGGCCCCACCTGCACCGAAAGACGATATTCCAGCCCGTCTCGGATACTCCTGAGCGATTCCATCCGTTGTAATTATCGGTCTCTTCCACTCTTCTAGGCTCTGCTGAACGACAAAAGGAGTATTGTTGAAATGAATTTCAGGATTTAACTTCCTAGAATGTAAGGACGGCACTAACTGGCGATGCTTAAGCTGCAGCAATATTTTAGTTACTCCTGCAATGCCTGCTGCGCTCTCGGTGTGACCAATATTGGATTTGACCGACCCTATGGCGCAGAATTGCTTGTCTTGTGTGAATTTCTCAAAAGCCCTAGTTAATCCGGCAATTTCAATAGGATCTCCCAAAGCCGTGCCCGTTCCATGGGCTTCAATATAACTGATGGTTCTTGCATCAACATTCGAACGTCGAAGCGCATCCTCAATCAGCTGGGATTGAGCTTGAGGGCTAGGCACGGTATAACCACTGGTTTTACCTGAGGCATTGAGCATGCTCCCTTTGATGACACCATAAATATGGTCACCATCTTCAATAGCCTTTTCCAGCGGCTTTAACACGATGGCGCCGACGCCCTCCCCATCAACGAAACCATCCGCTTGATCTCCGAATGATTTGCATTCGCCAGTTTTCGAAAGCATGGTCATTGCTGACAGCTTAATATAGTGGATTGGGTCTACGATCAAATTGACCCCTCCGACAATAGCGCACTCACTGATACCGCTATACAGACTTTCCAAAGCCAGATGGATAGCTGTCAATGAGGAAGAACAAGCCGTATCGATGGTCATACTTGGACCTTGGAAATCCAAATGATAGGATATCCGATTGGAAATGGAATTGTATTGAGGCCCCAAACCGTAATTTCCATTCATTACGCCCGCAAATACGCCCACTTTTCGACTCGCACAAAGATTGGCAGGGGTATATCCGGCATCCTCTATACTTGCGTATGCGGCTTCCAGAAAGAGCCGTTCCTGCGGGTCCATAGTTTCGGCTTCTGCAGGAGAAATTTTGAAAAATAGCGGATCAAATAAATCGATTCCATCGATAAAACCGCCTGATTTGGTATAGATGGTACCTCGTTTTCCTTTTTCTTCGTCAAAGTAGGTCTTCCAATCCCAACGGTCTTTCGGAATTTCAGTGATGCAGTTTTTGCCTTCTTTCAGGTTGTTCCAATATTCCTCCACATTACGAGCTCCTGGATAACGTCCTGACAAGCCCACAATCGCAATTTCGCTGATAGTAGAAGAATGCTCCGTCGGCGTTTTAGCTTTGCTGACAGACGGCTTAAAGAAGCGTCCTTCCCGTGCAAACCTCATTGGGGCAATATCGATTACCTGTGGAACGGGGACCTCTTCCACTCTGGAAGTTTCTTCGCTCATCTCGGTCTCCTCCATACCTACCAGCTTCTTTAACGAATCTTTTTGCGTTTGAAGCAGGTACGTAACCAGATCATCTATGGTGTTGTACTCAAAAAACAGGGTGCTGGCAAAATCCTCGATGACCTCACGCAAAACATTGGTGATTTGCACAACTAATATCGAATCGATCCCATACTCTTCCAGGGCAACTGTCGAGTCGATGCTACCCGGTTCCATTTTTAGCGTCTCACCCAGTAAATTTTTAAAGTAAGCCGTGCTTTTGTTGCGCAGCACATTTTCTGATTCTGCCTGTACCGCCTCTTTTTTGGGCTGAGCTAGATGTTTCACTGATTCCACTTCAATGGTCCTATTCTCTATCAATATGGATTTCCGTTTTGATTGTCGCTTTTGCCGAACCAAACCGTCACTATGGGCTGCAACGATCTGCTGGCCCCAATCATGCGCCTCCTGCGCCGGGAAAAACGCTGTGTGAAAGCCTTCTTTGGCCAAAACGCTTTTCCACACGTGAGGATACAGTCCAGGGCAGCCGGGAATACGCAATTCCGAATCCTCATACGCCCACCAGCCATCCAGCAATCCGAAGGTAAGATGGGTAAACACGCTACTGCCCATGAGTTCATTTAATAGAAGCAGGCCGTTGCTTTTCATAACCGCTTTCGCATTGCGTAATGCCTGGCGAATATCTTTCGCCGTATGAAGTACATTGGCAGCAATGACAATATCATATTTCCCCGCATCAATACCTTGTCCAGCAATAGGTTCTTCCACATTAAATATTCGATAGCTGAGATACGGATTTTCTGGCCCGTACTCTTTTTCCGCATGCATTAAAAAGGCCTTCGAAATATCGGTATAACAATATTCCTGAATGTGTTTGCGATATGGTCGTAATTTGAGGAATACGGTGTTACTGGTTCCTCCGGTGCCCGCTCCGATTTCGAGAATTCTAATTTCTGTAGCGGAGTTGGTCATCATTCTCTGCTGAACATAGGCCGCGACCGTATCGGAAAGAACTTCATTAAAATAGTCGGCGACCAGGCTGTTCTTATAAATCCCTTCCACCAGCTCCATAGAGGAATTAGGGAACATAATTTCTGTCGCAGGACATTTGCCAGTGATAATTTCAGGCAAAGCCTGCAGCGTTGTCTCAGCCAAATGTACCCTTGCTCGCATCTGCGGATATTTCAGCCATGTATGCTTGTGCTCTTCCCATTCCTGCCAGACATCCTCTCTATAAGTCGAGCTGGAATCGTTTCCACCTGAAAAGGCATCATTCATCCGTGCCAGAATTTTCACGCTCTCTCCTAGCCATTTGCCATATAACTCAGGCAGTTGATGCTTATGTTTAAACTCGTCGACAGATTGACGATCTGTCCCTGACAGCCCCATGGACAAAAGCTGCTCCTGCAGTAGCTTGCCCAGAAGGAGTTCCAATTCCCTTTCCTGCAAGCTACCAGCATCCTCTGCCGCATATTCCTCGGCAAACCGGGCTTTTGATTTGATTACTGCAGCAATATTTTCTTGTATATCCTGAAGATCCGTATTGTGTGGGTACAGGTCAATGACTTCTGCCGGATTAGTCCCTTCCAACTCCAAATGCTTTGTTGTTTTCATCAGTCCCATTTGATCCAGTGGTGAAGCAAGCAACGTCTCAAGGGCCTCCATTCCCTCTTGAGGCTCAATAAGTCCGACGCCGATCTGCGCTAGTCTTGAGTAATTTTCTACCTCTTGCTGCCTGTCTGGGAAAGCATTGTTCTCGTCGTTTCCCCAGTATCCCCAGTTCATGACTTTCACCGGACAATGCCATTCTTGTGAAAGCCGCCGTGCAAATGCATCCTTAAATGTACATCCAGCAGCATAGCTACTTTGCCCCGGATTTTTGACATAGGCAATAATAGAAGAGAAAAACAACACAAAATCCAGCGGTTCATTTTGGAAAACCTGAGCCATGCGTACACTGACATCGACCTTTGCCGAAAGTCCGGACCGAAGCCCTTCCTCAGTCAAGTCTTCCAATCCCTTCTCCAAAAAAGCAATAGCAGAATGGACTACGCCGTTGATCTTGGAGTAACGCTGCTTTATCTCCTCATATGCCCCCTGCAGCGACCTTTCATCTGCTGCATCTGCCGTAATATAGCATGGAACAGGCCCGAGGCCTTTAAATTCGTCCAATTTAGCTTGAATGGATGCACCCTTTGACCTTCTGCCTATCCACACCATCTGGGCCTGATAGGTCGAGGCCATATACTTGCTCCATGCCACTCCGATGTTGCCTGCACCACCGATAACCACATAGACGCCTCCGGTTTTGTACAGCGTCTCTCCTTTTGGGTCTGGAGTCTGCTTAAACGGGATTAACTGCTGGCGATACCACTGCCCGCCTCTAAATACCCACATCCGTCCCTGGCGGTCTGAAGGCAGCGTAAATAGTTCAGATAACGGCCAGTCATAGTCAGATTGCAGGTCTATGATACGAATTTTCCAGTTTGGATATTCTTTGGCCATCGTGCCTACCAACCCATGTAAACTTGCGTGAGCCGGGTGGACTGTATCTTCCTGATCGATCAACTGAGCCTGAGTGGTTATAGTTGTCCAGCCTAGCTTTTTCGTTCCATACCCTAGCAGGAGCAGCGCCTTGACCATTCTAAAGAAGAGCAAGACTCCTGCCTCCTGCTCCTCAATCAAGGATTCAGCAGTGACCGATTCGACAGACATAGTAGGTGCAATCCATAAAATATGGTCAACGGCTCCATATTCTTCAACCTTTGAAGCAACCGTTTCGATGGAATCCTGCGCCTGAAGCTCCAAAAAATGCGCCTTCGGATAATATTCCAGGATAGCCTGTCTAACTTTATCCGTACCACCAACAATGACCATTCGGTCTGTTGAAGATGGGAAAGCTGATTCTTTTCTAAGCGCAACGGGGTCCCATTTGGGGATGAGCATGACAGCTCCTGCAAGCGGGTCGGCAGCATGATCTCCTGTGACTGCGCCTTGGGCATGCTCAGAGCGAAAATCTCCGTCCAGCGCTCGGGTGGATAATCCTGTTATTCTGACACATACGCTCCCTTCCTCATCACACAAGTCAATATTAAGCTTCTGTACCTTGTTCTCTTTCTGGCTACCCTCGCTATATTGAATCAACGACCACATGGTTGAGGTGCATCCCCCATGGATTTCGATCTCTTGAAGAGCGAATGGCATGTGAGCCGTATCCTGTGCTGTGCTGCCTGGCATCCCTCCATCTTGGCCCATGATCAATCCAATGGATGCATGCAAGGCTGCATCCATTAAGCTAGGGTGAAGAACAAAGCTGTCAGCCGAATCGGAGAGCATGGAGGGCAATGCCAGCTTGGCCAGTACCATGCCCGGACGTGTGTACACTTTCTCCACACATCTGAAGGCTGGGCCGTAATCCATTCCGATTTTTCGGAAGATATCGTAGCAGCGCGCCCCCTCATATCCGTGTGGATCAAATTCTGCCTGTAATGCCTCTAGATTAAGCATCGGGGTTTGTTCCACATTCAACAGCACTGCATTGCCCTGGCTGTGCACGGTATGTCCGCTATCGCCTCCTTCTTGCTTACTGTATACTTCAAAGCTGATTTTTCCGTCGTCTTCCAGGAATAGTCCGGTGTGTACTGACAATGGCCGATCTCCCACAACAATTGGCCGAATCCAGTTTACATTTTTCAACCGGATTCCTGTTACGCAGTTGTCCTCATCTCCTGTAGAACGTTCCACAGCCGCCCGTATCATCTCAAGATAAGCGACACCTGGGAGAACCCGCTGGCCTTTTACCATATGATCTTTGAGGAAAAACTCCTCGCCAGTAAACGTTGAGCTGAACCGCTGCTTCAAGAAGTTTGAAGTGTTGTGATGCAATAAAGGTGACAAAAATGAGGACTGACCTAGAGCAGTTGTTGTGCCATCGTTCTTCACCTGATTTACAGGCACCCAATAGCTTTCTCTGGCGAAAGGATAGGTTGGCAAACTAATTCTGCGAGGCTTTACTTCCCCATACAGCCTGTTCCAGTCTAACAACAGTCCCGTCACCCAGAGCTCGGCGAGCTTTCCATATTTACCCTTGCTCACCCATGCATCCACCATTTTAGCCATATCCTCATCAATTTCCTGGGTGACCAAACCTCCTTTGTTGCGCTTTACCTGCCCTCTATACAATTCCTCTATACCTACCTTTTCCAGCAGGAAGCTGTCCAATTTCCAATCCAGCTCTTGGATGGATGTGGCGATGATCGCCAGCCGTTCTTCCATTGCTTCTCGTCCGATCTGCAGCGTGTAGGCGATATCTGCGATACCTATATGCAGGTCGTCCAGCTCTCTAATGGCTGATAGTAATCTTTGCGCCTGCTCGTTCAGCCTGTCCTTGTTCTTGGCCGATAGCACGATCATGGCAGGATTAAGAGACGCAGGAGCAGCTTGCAGCTGAGCAGTCTCTGCTGGAATGTATTCTTCGATTATCATATGCGCGTTAGATCCGCCTGCCCCGAAGGCTGAGACCCCTGCCATCCTTGGGTACTCCTTGATTTCACCATCTATAGATAAGACAGGTCTTTTCCATTCCTCTAATTCCTGCTGAACTTTAAACGGACTATCACTAAAATCGATATTGGGATTTAACTTGCTTGAATGCAGCGAAGGCACCAATTGTTGATGTTTTAACTGCAACAGCACCTTTGTCACCGCGGCAATACCAGCTGCGCTCTCACAATGTCCGATATTAGACTTGGCAGACCCAATTGAACAGAACTGCTTGTCTCTGGTATAATCCCGGAATACTTTTTGTAAGCCTGCAATCTCAATTGGGTCACCCAGTGGAGTTCCTGTCCCATGCGCCTCTATATAGCTAATGGCTCTAGGGTGGATTCCCGCCTCCTGAATGGCCTGCCCAATCACGCTGGCCTGTGCGTTAGGGTTGGGTACGGTATATCCATTGGTTTTTCCTCCATGATTCACCGCAGTACCTTTTATAACGCCATATATCTGGTCTCCGTCTGCTATAGCTTTGGCCAGTGGCTTGAGCAGCAAAGATCCGACTCCTTCTCCTGGCACATAGCCGTCACCTTGTCCAAAGCTTTCACACCGCCCATTGCTTGATGCAAAGCTTCCCTGTCCAAGCAATAGATATTTGTTAGGGTGAACAGAGACGTTGACTCCCCCGGCAACCGCCAGTTCACATTCTCCATGCTGCAGTCCGTGACAAGCCATATGAATTGCTGTCAGTGACGAAGAGCACATCGTATCCACAGCGATACTTGGTCCTTGAAAATTGCAATAATACGATACGCGGTTGGCAATCGCCGAGGCATTTCCGAGAAGTCCAAGCATATTCCCTTTAGCTTGTTCCTGAGCTCCATAAAGCTGATATTCGTGATACATCACTCCGACATAAACGCCAACATTGCCTTCCATGCCGCCAAGTCCTCGGTCTGAACAAAGCGTTTCCCGCGTATAGCCTGCATCCTCTATGGTTTCATACACGCATTCCAGGAATAGACGCTCCTGAGGGTCCATCGTTTCCGCTTCTCTTGGCGAAATGTTGAAAAACAGCGGGTCAAACAAGTCCACCCCATCAATGAACCCTCCCCACTTGCTGTAGGTTTTCCCAGGCTTCCCTCTGGTTTCATTAAAGTACAGACTGTGGTCCCAGCGTTCCTTAGGAATCTCAGTAATGCAGTCCTTCCCATCCCTTAGATTTTTCCAGAACTCGTCGGTATCTGCCGCCCCCGGATATCTTCCCGATACTCCGATAATGGCAATGTCCAAGCCTTTCTTTTCCTGACGGGACTGCATCTCTATTGAGAGAGGCCATGTACGTCTGCGACCCGCAGCTATCGAAGGCAAAGGTTCTAGTGCTGCTTTTGCAGGCATGTTCGCCACTTTATGAGAAGATGTATTCTTCTCCTCTTTTAAAATGTCCTCTAGCCGGCCGCGATGCGATTCAAGAAAATATCCTGTTAATGAGCGGAGATTATGGTATTCAAAAAATAATGTTTTCGGCAGAGAGCCAAACGTTTTCTCCAATTCATTCGTGAGCTGCATGACCAGTATGGAATCAATCCCATACCTGTCCATAGGTGCATTTACATTTATACTTTCAACCGGCAGCTTGATTACAGCCGATAGTATTGTTTTCAGATAGTCTTCAGCTTTTTCCCTTAGCCATTCTTCATCGATAAGCGGAGCTCTCCTGTCTTCCATGCCAAAACGGTCTAAAGTCTCTGTTCCCGAAGGCTGTCCAAGAATGGCCGCCTTAATCGTTTGAGGATATCCTTCAATAACCATGACCTGACTTTTACCCGAAGCCAAGCTTTTATACAAAGCTTTTATTCCATTCTCCGTTTGCATGGCGACCATGCCCAGACTTTGCATCGCCTTTTCTGTTTCCTCATCGACATGCATGCCCCCATCCTTCCATAGCGGCCAGTTGATCGACAGCGTGTGCCCTTGGCGCTGCTGGTCTGCCACCAAAGCATTTCGGTAAGAAGCATAGGCATCCATAAAACCATTGGCAGCAGAGTAGTCAACCTGCCCTACATTGCCAAGACTCCCGGCGCCGGAAGAAAACAGAACAAAGAAATCCAGAGGCAAGGAACTGCTCGCCTGGTCCAAATGGATTAATCCTGAGACTTTGGGAGTCAGCACTTCTCTAACTTCTTCGATCGTCTTCTTGATAATGAAGTTATCCCGGATCACTCCTGCAGTGTGCAAAATACCATTAAGACCGCCAAATTGCCCGACAATGTCATCAATTAACCCGGTGACCGATTCTTTTTGACCCACGTCCACCTGTCTGTACTCTATATGGCCATCCAGCGCCAGCGCTACCAATCCGCTTAACAAGGTCTGCTTATCCGCCGACAGAGGTGATCGTCCTGCCAGTACGACGGTGGAGTTTTTCACATTACACACAATGTCTCTGGCAAAAATCAGTCCCAGACCGCCTAGACCGCCAGTAATGAGATAGGTCCCACCATCTTTCCATGGCCGGACTGCATCTTCACGCAAGGTTTCAATTTCTTGCCACTTTAAAGCCTGTCGTTTGTCGCCATGATAGCGTATCCGTTCACCATATTGGTCGCTTCGGTTCTCTTGTAATTTTGCAATAATCCCCTCAGTGTTAGTCTTTGCATCAAACTCTAGCAGTTGACCCTTAATATTTGGATTTTCTTTTTGGGCGGATTGCAGCATGGCAAAAATCCCGGAATACATCTGTTGATCATTTCGGGCAGGGATTGCAATTTGCAGCAAAATTTTGGGTTTGTGTATGTCCAGCATCATAGTTTGCAATTCTTCAAATATCTGAATAGTGTAGTCTTCAAACCGCGCATCCAAATCAGTACCCGAGGACTGTAAAACAATGCAGCGTGTACCGTCCATACGGGCTTCAATATCCTCCACGGCGATACCTCCAAATTCACACAAAACCACTGTATGCCGTGTATCGTCGAACGCGTTTTTTCCTGCGTGGACTGCCTTTTCCACCCAGACCGGCTCCAGCATGAGTGTGCCCACATTCTCAACGAAGACTGCCTGTTCTTCCAGCTCTCTAGATGAAAGTCCTTTGAGCTGCACACAAATTTTCCCGGTCTCGTCGCAGAGATCGATATGTACCGTGCTCCATCCATTTAGTGTCTCCTCACTCGCATGTCTGGAAATCCGGGCCCACATCACAGAAGTGCATTTTTCGAATATTTCCATTTCCTGCAAAGCAAAGGGTACTGAAAGCTTGCCCTCAGGCACATGCTCTTCCCGATCCATCACTAAGCCAATTGTGGCCTGCAAGGCTGAATCCATCATAGCCGGATGTAACACAAATTCGCTTTGGGTATGAGATACATCAGATGGAAGAGACAGCTTTGCAAGCACATAATCCTCTCCCCGAAAGATAGTCTCAATCCCCCGGTGTCCTGATCCATAGTCTATTCCTATGGCTCTGAAAGCTTCATAGCATTGGTCTGAAGATAGTGAACTGCGGGTACATCCAGCCCGTAAGACGTTGAGGTCCAGATACTGCGGATCATTTGTTCTCTCCAAAATAGCTATCCCCTGGCTGTGTATTATACCTGCGGCGTCTTCTTCTACCCCGCTGTATATTTCAAACGCAATCGCTCCATCGTCCTGAGGAAATAGGCTGGTGTGTACCCTAATCGGTTTGTTGGCTACAACAACCGGCTGAGCCCATACTACATTTTTTAGTCGAATATAGGTGTAGGTCTCACCCTCCATAACATCCCCCGCCGCTGCTTCTACAGCCGCCCGCACCATTTCAAGGTAAGCTACCCCGGGTAATGTCGGTTGGCCCATGACTCGGTGATCCGCCAGGAAAAATTCCCGGCCTGTAAAGATGGAGGCGTAGCGCTGCCCAAAGAGATCGGAAGTATTTTGATGCAGCAAAGGGTGAATTTGGGAGGTCATCGCCAAGTTTATATTTTCCTGTCCCATGTCAATCTCAGACAACCAATAGCGTTCCCTTTCGAAGGGGTAGGTCGGCAGACTGATTCGCTGGGGCTTAATGGCTCCATAAAGCGCGTCCCATTCAATATTTGCGCCACTGGCCCATAATTTGACCACTTTATCAAGCCTTTTATTCTGAAGCCAGGTCCGAACGAGAGGCACGGTATCTTTGTCCGACTCAAAAAGCTCGATTTTGTCTCTAGCATCGTCCACTTGTCCGGTTAACACCTTGTCCGACGAGTTTCCATTTACAAAATGCTCTAGTTCATCGATCAGATTTTCTCTTGAATCTGTCAAAAACGTGAGTCGCCAGTTCATGGCTTCCCTACCTACTTGGAGGGTATACGTCAGATCCGACAGATTGACACTTTCGTGCAATTTGACAAAGTCTATCATATCGGCTGCATAGGATTTCAGAGCTTGTTCGCTTTTTGCGGACAGTACAAATAGAACTGGGTTATCTTGATTCACGGAGTCCAGCTTTACCTCAGAGGTTACGGGCACATATTCTTCAATAACCATATGGGCATTAGTACCGCTAAAGCCGAAAGCACTTACGCTTGCACGCCGGGGTGTCCCCGGTTTGGACTCCCACTTTTGTAGCCCGGTGTTAATGTAAAACGGGCCTTCCTCCAAAGAGATATGTTCATTTAAGGATTCAAAATTAATGGTTGGCGGCAATTGCCGATGTTTCATGGCGAGGAGCACTTTTATTACGCCGGCCACCCCGGCCGCAGTCAGCATATGGCCCATATTGCTTTTCAGCGATCCCAGCGCGCAATAGCCCTTTTTGCTCGTATAGGAACGGAAAGCTTCGGTAAGCCCTTCCACTTCGATAGGATCGCCCAGTTTGGTGCCTGTACCATGAGCCTCTACCATAGAAATCGTTTCAGGATGAATATTAAACCGCCGGTAAACCTCTCTTTCAAGTGAAATCTGTGAATTTACACTTGGAGCGGTGATGCCGTTGGTTTTCCCATCCTGATTCATTCCCCATCCGCGGATAACTCCATAGATGGAGTCTTTGTCCCTGATAGCATCTGAGAGCCGTTTTAATAAAATGACGCCGACCCCTTCTCCGGGGACAAATCCGTTTGCACGGGCATCAAAAGTAAAGCAGCGTCCGTCTTTGGATAGCATTCCTGCTTTGCTGGTC
>NZ_JCAJRU010000028.1:0-29100 GCF_059447605.1 Paenibacillus sp. N119s
GGACCTCAAGGAATCCAAGGCGATCAAGGACCACAGGGAGTTCAGGGTGATCAAGGACCACAGGGAGTTCAGGGTGATCAAGGACCACAGGGAGTCCAAGGTGATCAAGGACCTCAAGGCGTTCAAGGCGACCAAGGACCACAGGGAGTCAAAGGAGACCAAGGACCACAAGGAGTCCAAGGCGACCAAGGACCACAGGGAGTTCAAGGCGACCAAGGCCCTCAGGGAGTTCAAGGAGACCAAGGACCACAAGGAGTTCAAGGCGACCAAGGACCTCAAGGTGATCAAGGACCACAGGGAGTTCAAGGTGATCAAGGACCACAGGGTGTCCAAGGGGATCAAGGCCCTCAAGGAGTTCAAGGTGATCAAGGCCCTCAAGGAGTTCAAGGACCTCAAGGTGATCAAGGACCACAGGGAGTTCAAGGTGATCAAGGACCACAGGGAGTTCAAGGAGACCAAGGACCTCAGGGTGTCCAAGGTGATCAAGGACCACAGGGAGTCCAAGGTGATCAAGGACCTCAAGGCGTTCAAGGCGACCAAGGACCACAGGGAGTCAAAGGAGACCAAGGACCACAAGGAGTCCAAGGCGACCAAGGACCACAGGGAGTTCAAGGCGACCAAGGCCCTCAGGGAGTTCAAGGAGACCAAGGACCACAAGGAGTTCAAGGCGACCAAGGACCTCAAGGTGATCAAGGACCACAGGGAGTTCAAGGTGATCAAGGACCACAGGGTGTCCAAGGGGATCAAGGCCCTCAAGGAGTTCAAGGTGATCAAGGCCCTCAAGGAGTTCAAGGACCTCAAGGTGATCAAGGACCACAGGGAGTTCAAGGTGATCAAGGACCACAGGGAGTTCAAGGAGACCAAGGACCTCAGGGTGTCCAAGGTGATCAAGGACCACAGGGCGTTCAAGGCGACCAAGGCCCTCAAGGCGTCCAAGGTGATCAGGGACCTCAAGGTGTTCAAGGTGATCAGGGACCACAAGGAGTTCAAGGCGATCAAGGACCTCAGGGAGTTCAAGGAGACCAAGGACCTCAAGGAGTCCAAGGCGATCAAGGACCTCAGGGAGTCCAAGGTGATCAAGGACCTCAAGGCGTTCAAGGAGACCAAGGACCTCAAGGCGTCCAAGGTGATCAGGGACCTCAAGGTGTTCAAGGTGATCAAGGACCTCAGGGAGTTCAAGGAGACCAAGGACCTCAAGGAGTCCAAGGCGACCAAGGACCACAGGGCGTTCAAGGAGACCAAGGACCACAGGGTGTCCAAGGAGACCAAGGACCACAGGGTGTCCAAGGTGATCAAGGCCCTCAAGGAGTCCAAGGCGACCAAGGACCACAGGGCGTTCAAGGAGACCAAGGCCCTCAGGGTGTCCAAGGTGATCAAGGACCACAGGGAGTTCAGGGTGATCAAGGACCTCAAGGAGTTCAAGGTGATCAAGGAGTTCAAGGTGATCAAGGACCTCAAGGAGTTCAAGGTGATCAAGGAGTTCAAGGTGATCAAGGACCACAAGGAGTCCAAGGTGATCAGGGACCTCAAGGAGTCCAAGGCGATCAAGGCCCTCAAGGCGTCCAAGGTGATCAGGGACCTCAAGGTGTTCAAGGTGATCAGGGACCTCAAGGTGTCCAAGGCGACCAAGGCCCTCAAGGCGTTCAAGGTGATCAAGGACCACAAGGAGTTCAGGGTGATCAAGGACCTCAAGGAGTCCAAGGCGATCAAGGCCCTCAAGGAGTCCAAGGTGATCAAGGACCTCAAGGCGTTCAAGGAGACCAAGGACCTCAAGGCGTTCAAGGAGACCAAGGACCTCAAGGCGTCCAAGGTGATCAGGGACCTCAAGGTGTTCAAGGTGATCAAGGACCTCAGGGAGTTCAAGGCGACCAAGGACCTCAAGGAGTCCAAGGCGATCAAGGACCACAAGGAATCCAAGGCGACCAAGGACCACAGGGCGTTCAAGGAGACCAAGGACCACAGGGAGTTCAAGGAGACCAAGGCCCTCAGGGTGTCCAAGGAGACCAAGGACCACAGGGTGTCCAAGGTGATCAAGGACCACAGGGAGTTCAGGGTGATCAAGGACCTCAAGGAGTTCAAGGTGATCAAGGACCTCAAGGAGTTCAAGGTGATCAAGGAGTTCAAGGTGATCAAGGACCTCAAGGAGTTCAAGGTGATCAAGGAGTCCAAGGCGATCAAGGACCTCAGGGAGTTCAGGGTGATCAAGGACCTCAGGGAGTCCAAGGCGACCAAGGACCTCAAGGAGTCCAAGGCGATCAAGGACCTCAGGGAGTTCAGGGTGATCAAGGACCTCAGGGAGTCCAAGGTGATCAAGGACCTCAGGGCGTCCAAGGTGATCAAGGACCTCAGGGCGTCCAAGGAGACCAAGGACCTCAAGGCGTCCAAGGAGACCAGGGACCACAGGGAGTTCAAGGTGATCAAGGACCTCAAGGCGTCCAAGGTGACCAGGGACCTCAAGGCGAGCAAGGACCAGCTTAAGGTCAAGGTATATTTAGAGGACTCAAAAGTTATTTATAACTTTTGGGTTCTTTTTTTCTTAAGTTCATGTTTGCAGTTATGGTGTAACGAAAAAATACCTTTGTCGAAGCTTCATGGAAATTATTCCAAGAGACTTCGACAAAGGCATTGGGAAATAATTGTTGGCCAATATTCTATTCAGCCTTGTTGTAATTTAGGGCAACACAACCACTTTCTCTTTACAGGACGCAACAAATTTTGCATATTGAATACAAGTTTCCAATGAATCATTTGGTTCCATAGGCCACCATCGTATGGCTCCCCTGGGAGCTTTGGAGGCATAGGTTTCGATTTCTGATGGAATTCGACCTATAACCACAATTTCAATCTCCCTAAAGTTGTTTTCAATGCCCTTTTGGAGTGTCTTATTTAATTGCGTATGCTCTATTTCAGGGCAGGAATGGGGGATAGGGAACAATACCGAGAATCTTGAGGTATCTTCTTGAATAACGTGAGCAGATTTCCGGGCAGGATCGTTCGTAGAAGTCTCCCAAATACGACGATAAGGCAATAGCTCTGGTAAATCGAGCTCTTTCAATCTCATTTGGATCCTTTGAAAATAGCATCTATATAGTTCCCTTACAAGAACCTGAATCTGCTTATTTCTGAGGAATGTAGTGTTATTTCCCTGTTCGTTACGATATTGGATATATATTAAATCAGGGACGTTTACTATTTTGGTACAAAGAAACGTCCGAACCAGCATATCGTAATCATCTGCTACCAGTAGTTCATTGCGATGGCCTCCGATCAGATGATAACAGTCTCTCGTCCACGCACGGGGATGATTGGGTAAACCGACCAAATGACGAATGGTTTTGCCATTAATGGTCGTATGTTTTTGTGCATTTTGCCATCTGTTCATTTCATGCAGCCAGACTCGATAATGAATACTGTAACCAAAGCCACAATCCCAGCCATACCAATGTGCATAATTGCTCTCTGCATACACTTCAGCACAATCCCCATAAACAAAGCCGCAGTCAGGGTTTTGTTGAAATGCTTTGACGATTTTCTCCAGGCAGTCAGGTGTTAGCTCATCATCATGATCGACTTCTACTAAAATTTCCCCTATACATAGACCTGCTGCAAACCTTTTGATAGCTCCTATATAGCCATTGCGGGAATCCTGGCGATATCTCCGCACACGGTGATCCTCCAAAGGGAGTAAATACTCTTTGTATGTCTCATCTTCATCACCGGAATCATCCACGATTACCCATTCCCAGTTCTTGTAGGTCTGCTTCAATAAAGATTGATAAGGTCGTTGAATTTTTTCTTTTGATCTGTAGCTGGCAGTAAACACGGATATTAAAGGTGTGTTTGAAGAAAAACGTGTTGGAGGAATTGTTCTATTTTCCGAAAGGGGATCTGTTGCCTTGAGCCAGCAGAAAAATAAATGCATAGGTTGAATTTCGTCTGATGACTGGAAGTGCAACCAGCGTTTTTTTTCGTGATCAGGTAACGTTTTTAGTGCCGGAAATTCCCCCCACTCTTCTCCGAGCGAGATGTAAACCCGAGGCTTTTGGAGGATATTGTCTATAAGTGGTTGATCAGCCTCATACAAGTTTACCGTAATGTGATTTTCCTCCAACTTGTCTATCAGTTCTTTTACATGATCCTTTAAAACCTTCTTCGATACAAATAAATGAGTTGTCAGTAGTGGAGTGAAATTCAATGTCATGATCATTCCCCTTTTACCAGTTTCGAACACCAACGAGAGGGAGGTGCCAATTCAGACGTAAGTTATTGTTTTTATTAAAAATACATTTTCGGGTATCATTTTATTTCCCAGTAATATATATGTATGTGTATGTATTCGGGGACGTGAGGAACAGGTCAGCCCATATGAACATAGCGAATCAAATCGTTTGAAACCTCCAACATAAGTATCTAAGCATAAAAGAAAGGTGGAATAAGCGTGGAATGCCCCTTAGTAAGCGTAGTTATACCTGCATATAACCGGCCGCATACACTAAAAATCGCCATCGACAGTGTATTGGAACAAACTTATCCGAACATCGAAATCATTATCTGTGATGATAGTACAACGAATGAAGTACAAGAAATGATTGATTCTTTTTTTAATTCTTTTCCCAAAATTAAATATTATAAAAATGATAAAAATCTTTTTCTTGGAAATTGGCATAAATGTTTTGACTTGGCGTCAGGTGAATATATCAATTATTTGATGGATGACGACATGTTTCATAAAGAAAAAATAGCAAGGATGATCTATTTTTTTGAAAATTTTGAAAACATCACACTGGTTACCTCGTATCGGCAAACCATTAATGAATCAGGTGCTATTCTCCCAGGGCTCTATGCAACGGAAAGGTTATACGAAGAAACAAGGATCATGGACGGAAGAATGTTGGCAAACGTGGCATTAACTCGCTGTTTAAATGTGATTGGTGAACCTACGACAGTATTGTTTAAAAAAACAGATCTTATCGAACGGTTTGGAGTATATAGAGGAAAACAGTATTCTCTTCTTAATGATTTAGCGTCCTGGTTGAACTTACTATCCAAAGGAAAAGCAGTTTATATTCCTGAAGCACTAAGCTATTTCCGAATACATCCCAATCAAAATAATCAGACGCTTGGTCAAAGTGCGTTCACGGAATGGTTAGATATTATGATTGCCTCAAGAGATGATGGATTTCTTGATACTGACGATTTGTTTAAAACTGCACTTCATGCTTATCAGGAACGTATAAGGGGACGTCCACAATTTGTTGCAGATATCAAGCGAATTGAAATGATATTAAAAGCATTGGAATCCTAGCTTGCTCATCCCATATGCGAAGGAGGCTGGCTTATGTTCGATATTCCCTTCTTACGGCCTAATTTAGTAAAAAAGGAACGGTTTATTTCTGATTTTAAGAAAATAGAAGAAAGTCGAATTTATTCCAATTATGGCCCCTTAAATAACCTATTTGAAGAGCGGGTCATCGCGCAAATGTTTGATGGCATCGGTTCAGCTGTGACCGTTCATAATGCTACCATCGGCTTGATTTTGGCGATCGCGCAAAGCAAGCGACCGCAGGGCAAATATGCAGTTATGCCAAGTTTTACTTTTGCGGCCACCCCACTTGCTGCTGAATGGTGCGGGTTAGAACCCTACTTCCTTGACATTGAACCGGAAAATTGGCAAATGAATAGGGAGCAGTTAGAGCAGACAGTCAAGCTGCTGGGAGATGAGATTGCGGTAATCGTTCCTTATGCCACTTTCGGTACAGCCCTTGATTTATCCGTATACAATAAGCTCCAGGAGCAAGGAGTTCCGGTAGTTATTGATGCTGCTGCCAGTTTTGGAACGATAACTTCCGAGGAAGCCATCCATTTTGGCAAAGGCTTTGGAGGAGCTGTAGTATTTAGCTTTCATGCCACCAAATCTTTTGGTATCGGAGAGGGAGGATTGGTTTACAGTTTAGACCAGGATCTCATTAAGCGAATTCGTCAGGCAGGGAATTTCGGTTTCTCCAGCAGCAGGGAGTCTGTTACCCAAGGTCTTAACAGTAAGATATCCGAGTATACCGCTGCTATCGCTTTAGCCACGCTCGACCATTTCAAGACTGTTCGGGAGAACAGAAGGACGATCTACGAATATTATCTTCGAGAACTGATCCAAGCAGACTTATTAGAACGAGGATGGTCTATACAAAAAACGCAAGGATCGGTTGTCCATCAATTTATCCCTGTTCTTAGTCCGGATTCACACACGAATCAAGAGGTCGTTAAGTTATTAGCCTCTAATTCAATAGAAGCTAGAACCTATTTTTCTCCGGCGTGCCATCAGCAGAAGCAGTTCCAAAGCTATACGCGGTCTGCTCTTCATGTTACCGAACATATTGCCAAACATATTGTCAGCCTGCCCTTGTGGGAGGAGCTGGACGAGATTATTGTTCAAAAAATTGTGAACGTTCTAGGAAGCCTGGGAAAAGAGACAACTGGATGAGAAAACTCGTGATTTGGGGATCGGGCGGACATGCGAGGGAAATCAACTGGTTATGTGAAGAGCTGGGAGTACAAGTGGCAGGTTTTTTGGACGAACGACCTGAGACGAAAGGGCAGATCGTAAATGGCGTTCCTATACTGGGAACGTTGAATGACATTGAAGCGTTAAAATATGAGGTGGAGCTGATCTGTGCGGGGGTGGGTGACCCGGCATTAAAGAAGCGATTCGTTAATAATACAATTCAATCGGGATTTCATATCGCAGCCCCGCTAATACATCCCCGTGTTCGTTTGTCTCGAAGAAACACCATTGGAGAAGGAAGCATGATCTTGGAAGGGGCTGTCCTGACGGACAATATTAAGATCGGACAGCATGTAATTATCAATCGGAGTGTTAACGTGAGTCATGATGCGGTTATTGGCGATTATGTAACCATAGCTCCCGGTGTGAATCTGGCAGGTAACGTAACCATAGATGAAGGAGCCTATATCGGCATTGGTGCCTCGGTACGGGAGAAACGTCACATCGGCTGTTGGTCTATGATCGGTGGAGGTGCTTTTGTGAAAGAGGATATACCCAGCTTTACCATGGCTGCAGGTATACCAGCCGTCGTTAAAAAACGACTTGATATGCCCTAAGCCTCCTTCTTTTGAAACAGAGCATATTCAAATTCGTAGCAATCTGCTTGGCAATGAAGTGATTTACCTGCCAAAAGGCTGTACCGGAAAAGGTTTTTATGACCTGACCTGGTACGGCCTTATTATATTTTAAGCTGGATGAATATACTCGTTTTACAGGTTAGTAAAAATTAAAATTTATTTTTGATTATTTTTGTATTGCATATTTTCAAATTCAAATAAAAGTGTTATAGTCTCCATAAACAAAAATAAACACTATAATAAAGCGATTCAAAACTAAAACAGAACTTGGAGGTCTTTTTCCTATGGTACAAAGTCTGTGGAATTCTTCACAAGCATCTGAGCCAAAAAGCACGCTCGAGCAGCTCGTCTACCGTTCTAATCTCATCGGTATGGATAGAAGCGTGTGCAACTGGGGAGGTGGCAACACTTCGGCTAAAACGACGATACATGATTTTCGCGGGCGTGAAGTTGAAGTGATGTACGTTAAGGGGAGCGGTTCCGATCTTGCAACCATGAAAGCGCATAACTTCACCGGGCTTCGTATGGAGGATATTCGTCCATTGTTTGAACGGGAAGATATGTCTGACGAGGATATGGTCGCATATTTGGCGAACTGTATGATAGATGCCAAGCATCCGCGTGCTTCCATTGAGACACTGCTACACGCATTTTTGCCTTTTAATCATGTCGATCATACACATCCGGACGCGATTATCAGCTTATGCTGTTCGCATAACGGTCAGGAAATCGCTAAGGAAATTTTCGGTGACCGTTTTGTATGGGTGCCCTATATCCGTCCCGGTTTTAAGCTATCGAAAATGATAGCCCAAGGGGTTCTTGATCATCCACAAGCTGAGTTGGTATTGATGGAAAAGCATGGTTTGGTTACTTGGGGAGACACATCCGAAGCGGCTTATGCCAAATCGATCGAAATCATCCAAGAAGCAGAAAGCTATATTAAAGCTCGTCAAGCGAAAAAGCAGGGATTCGGAGGCGCAAAGTATAAATCGCTTACGTCAAAAGGGCGCCGTAGTATTGTGTCCCAAGTCATGCCATCCATCCGGGGTGCAGTCAGTGATGAGAAAAAGATGATCCTCACCTTTGATGACGCAGAGGATGTGTTGGAATTTGTGAACGGCCGCGATTCTGCTGCTTTATCCCAGGTCGGAGCAGCGTGCCCGGATCATCTCGTTCATACCAAAATGAAACCGCTTTATATAGATTGGACACCAGATTTGGAGGATGTAGAGGGGCTGAAAGTTAAGCTTGCCGAGGGGATAGCAGCCTATAAGGAGCAATACCAAGCTTATTTTGAACGCAATCGACATGAAGGAGACGTGAGATTTGAAGCAGCGCCGCGTGTAATCCTAATTCCGGGTATCGGTATGATCAACACAGGCAAAAGCTGGAGTAATGCACAGGTGAGCGGCGCTCTGTATCATCGGGCTATTGCTGTTATGCGAGGAGCAACAGCGTTAGGAGAGTTTGTTTCGCTTAGTGAAAATGAATCTTACAACGTGGAATATTGGCCGCTGGAGCTTTACAAGCTATCACTGGCACCAGCAGAAGCAGAATTTTCACGCAAAATTGCGTTCATTACAGGCGGTGCAGGAGGAATTGGTAGTGCAACCGCACGGCGTTTGGTGGATGAAGGTGCGCATGTCGTATTGGCAGACCTGAATCCGGAGGGCGCGCAAAAGGTAGCCGCAGACATCAATAGCAGTTACGGTGAAAACCGAGCGATTGCCGTGAAAATGGATGTGACGCAAGAGGAGCAGATCCAGGCGGCCTATGCCGAGACAGCGCTGACCTATGGTGGTGTAGATGTCATCGTTAACAATGCAGGGCTTGCTACATCCAGTCCGTTCGATGAAACATCATTAAAGGAATGGAATTTAAATGTAAACGTGTTGGGAACAGGTTATTTTTTGGTCGCGCGTGAAGCATTCAAGCTGATGAAGGAACAGACACTTGGCGGCAGCATGGTGTTCGTTGGTTCCAAAAACTCAGTCTACGCGGGTAAAAATGTAACGGCCTACAGCTCGGTCAAGGCGCTGGAAGCGCATCTGGCCCGCTGTATTGCCGCAGAAGGCGGCGAATACGGTATCCGCGTGAACACGATTTTGCCGGATGCGATTTTGCAAGGCTCCGCAATCTGGAACTCCAATTGGCGCAATGAGCGAGCCGCTGCCTACGGCATCGAGCCAGATCAGCTGGAGGAACATTACCGCAAGCGAACGACGCTGCTGGTCAACATTTACCCGCAGGATATTGCTGAGGGCATTGCCTTTTTCGCCTCATCCAAGGCGGAGAAAACGACAGGCTGTATGTTGACCATCGACGGCGGCGTCCCAGCAGCCTTTACACGCTAGCCAAATTGAAATGAACCTCTGTAAACGATAGACTCATTTCAACGGTTCAATACTTAGGGTTATAACGCTAGTTTAATATATTAATCCATTTCATTAATCACCACAAACCCATAGTTCTGATGGAGTGTAAAATACTCTTGCAAACACGTAAATAAGTAAAAACACCCATTTACGTGTTTGCATCTTTTTATATATACACTAACACTTTAAATTAGAAGTGACTTTATGGGTGGTCACCAGCGGAGCGGGCGGAATTGTTTTGAAGAAGCGGAGCGTTCGCCTTTGCAACGGGATTTTAACCTTATTATGTGTTGCAAAATGAAAAATCCCGTTGCAACAGCGATCGGAAGAACAATCCGCACGCGAAGCGGCCTCCCATAACTCACTTCATTTTCCAAGGAGGAACCACGATGAGTGACAAAGCGTACGCCTTATTCGAGGAACAACAGCAGCAACGAGGTATTAATCTGGAGCAAGTGAAGTCAAGTCTGAAAGCGCTTAATATAGAAACGCCTTCCTGGGGATATGGAGACTCAGGTACACGGTTCAAGGTCTTCCAGAAGACAGGTGTGCCGCGTGATCCGTACGAAAAGCTGGAGGATGCTGCGCAGGTTCATGCCGTGACAGGTTTATGTCCATCTGTTGCTATTCACATCCCGTGGGATAAAGTAGACGATTATGGCAAACTTCGCAGTCATGCTGAAAGTCTCGGCCTAAAAATAGGGGCAATCAATCCCAATCTGTTTCAAGACGAGGATTATATGCTCGGTAGCGTTACCAATGTAGACCCGGCAATCCGTCGCAAGGCTATCAATCATTTGTTGGAATGTGTGGATATTGCCAAGGAAACGGGCTCCAACGATTTTAGCTTATGGTTCGCAGACGGAACCAATTATCCCGGCCAGGGGGACCTTCGCAAACGTAAAAATTGGATGCTGGAGGCGCTACGTGAAATGTATAAGGCGCTCACGCCGGACATGCGCATGCTGATTGAATACAAGGCGTTTGAGCCAGCTTTTTACCATACGGATATTGCCGATTGGGGCATGGCGTACCATTACGCGACCAAGTTGGGGCCGCAAGCACAGGTACTGGTAGATACTGGGCATCATCTGCCTGGAGCCAACGTGGAGCATATTGTTGCTTTTTTAATGGATGAGCAGCGACTGGGTGGCTTTCATTTTAACAGTTATAAATATGCGGATGATGATCTGATTGTGGGCTCTGCTAATCCGTATGAGCTGTTTTTAATCTTTTACCAGATTTTGAACGCAGCGCAGGATGTCGATGCAGATATCCGCCATGCTGTTGATAAAATCGCTTATTTGATCGATCAGTCGCACAATATCGAACCCAAAATTCCGGCCATGATTCGCTCGGTACTGAATGTGCAAACTCAATATGCGAAGGCACTCTTGATTAATCATGCAGAAGTGGAGGAAGCGGCGAGTCGTCAGGATGTGCTGGGTGCGGAGGATGCCGTACGCCAAGCGTTCGAGTTTGATGTGGCACCGTTGCTCAAAGCGATCCGCGAAGAGCAAGGATTACCTGCAGATCCCATGAAAGCCTACTTGGCTTCTGAGTATGGTGCGCAGATTTTGCAAAGAGGCAAGGGCGGTGCGAGCTGGTGAGCGTCCTTGCATATGATCTGGGGGCAAGTAGCGGTAGGGTTCTGCTCGGAAAATTAACCGATTCACGTATCGTGGTGGAGGAAATCCATCGTTTTTCCAATGATCCGGTCAAGGTCGGCGAACGCCTGCACTGGGACATACTGCGTCTGTATCACGAGGTGCAGCAGGGATTGCTCAAAGCCAAGCATATGGGAGTGAATCCGTCCAGCCTGGCGATCGATTCCTGGGCAGTTGATTTTGGACTGATTGGGGAAACTGGGGAATTGCTGGGCAACCCTTATCATTACCGGGATTGGCATACACACGGGGTGATGGAGAACGTACAGAAACGGCTGGGAAAAGAGTTTATTTTCCACCGCACAGGCGTTCAGTTTTTGACATTTAATACGATTTATCAGCTGGCCGCTATGCGGAAGATGAGTTCACCCTTGCTGGAGCAGGCAACGCATTTCTTAATGATCCCTGATTTGCTGCGATATTTTCTGACAGGTGAAATGTATCATGAATTTTCGAATGCAACGAGCACGCAATTATATCATCCGCTGCAGCAAAAATGGGATGATGAGCTTTTGTCTGGAATCAACATTCCCCGTTCTTGGTTTGGTGAGGTACTGGAGCCGGGAAGTGTTGCAGGTACAATCTGTTCATCGGTGATGACGGATTTGGGTGTTGGAGCGATTCCTGTGATTGCAGTAGCAGAGCATGACACAGGATCAGCGGTAGCTGCGGTGCCTGCGCTGGAACGGTCCTTTGCGTACTTGAGCTGCGGAACATGGTCCCTGATGGGAACAGAGACCGCACAACCTGTAATCAATGATGATACGCTTCGATTTAATTTTACAAATGAAGGCGGCGTGGGTCGGACCTACAGGCTGCTAAAAAATATCATGGGACTGTGGATTCTACAGGAGGCGCGCAGAGAGTGGGAGCGGCAGGGATACTCCTATTCCTTTCCTGAATTGGTTCGGTTGGCAGAACAGGCACCGGCGTTCACTTGTTTGATTGACCCGGATGATGAACTGTTTCTGCATACCGGGGATATGAAAACACGCATCCGCCAATACTGCCGCAATACCGGGCAGCCATTGCCGGATACGCCGGGAGAGATTACGCGCTGCATTCTGGAAAGTCTGGCGTTAAAGTATCGTTATATTTTGGAGCTTACCGAACGGGTGTCAGGACAGCGTTTTAATGGTTTGCATATGGTCGGTGGGGGAATTCAGAACCACTTGCTGTGCCAATGGACGGCCAATTCGATTCAAAAACCGGTGTGGGCGGGACCCGCAGAAGCGAGCGCAATTGGCAATCTTGCGGTACAATGGATGACACAGAGAAAGTTCTCCGATATATGGGAAGCACGCCGGGTCATTGCAGATTCTATTGTCATAGAGGAATATGAACCTGCCGAGTCAGAAGCGTGGGAGGATGCCTATGGGCGGTTCCGGCGGGTGACAGGACTTTTTGTACATTAAAGAGGTGGAGTGAGGTTGCCATGCTGGTCGCAGAAAGATATGAGATGATTGTACAGCTCGTGAATGAAAGAGGAAGCATACGGGTGTCCGAATTAAGTGAGTTGTGTAAAGTAACGGAAGAAACGATCCGACGCGATCTGGATCGACTGGAGCAGGCGGGGCGACTGCGCCGTTCGCATGGGGGAGCGGTTAGCGTCAAAAACGAGCAACCTGAAACCCCCTATGCGGTACGGGAAATTATGAACGCGGAGGAAAAGCGTCGAATTGCTGAGGAAGCGGTCAAGCAGATTCAGCCGCATGATCGCATTTTACTGGATGCCAGTACGACGGCCTGGTATATGGCTTCGAGTCTGCCGGATATTCCTTTAACGATATTGACCAATTCGATTCGGGTAGCTACAGAGCTGGCGGGTAAGGAAAAAATCGAGGTCATTTCGACGGGAGGTCAGTTGCTTCAACGTTCACTGTCGTTCGTGGGTCCTCTTGCAGAGCGTTCATTAGAAACCTATTATGTAGATAAGCTATTTTTTTCCAGCCAGGGAGTTCATCTGGATCGCGGCATTAGTGAATCGAATGAGCTGCAAGCTCGTTTGAAGCAGAAAATGGTCAGTATTGCGGATCGCGTGATTTTACTGGCGGATGCGAGCAAATTCGGGCAGCAGGCGTTTACACATGTCGTGCACTTGTCACAAGTGTCCGAAATAATCACAGATTCACGGTTGTCGGACCCGATTCGTAGTCAACTCGCAGAGCTGTCCATTCCAGTTACGATTGTGTAAGTATGGAGTTTCTGGAGGGAGGTCGCTCCTCGTTTCATTTGATCTTACGATTGCTGTTGCAGTGGGATTCTTGGATGATGTAAAACACCTATAGGCGAGCATCCCACTGCAAGCTTATGCTTATGATGAAAGTTTTCCTTGTGGAAAATGGACGGAAGGGGTGTGTCGTATGAAGGTATCTTTATTTATTACCTGCCTGAGTGATGCCATTTATCCAAGAGTAGGAGAAGCGATGGCACGCTTGCTTGCCAGATATGGTGTCGAGCTGGAATTTCCCAAGGTGCAGACATGCTGCGGGCAGCCGTCCTATAACAGCGGCTATTGGGATGAAACAAGGGCTGCGGCAAAAACGATTTTGAGAGCGTTTAATGACAGCGATTTTGTCGTAGCTCCTTCCGGTTCCTGCACGTATATGATTCATCATTACCCGGAATTGTTTAAGGATGAGCCCAAATGGCTGGATTCAGCACGGAGGCTGGAGCAAAAGACGTATGAGTTTACACAATTTATGGTACAGGTGCTTGGCGTGACCGATGTGGGCGCGTCTTTTCCGCATACGGTAACCTATCATCCGTCTTGTCATGGAACACGTTTGCTCGGCGTAAAGGAGGAGTCAATGAAGCTGCTTGGCAGCGTAAAGGGTTTGCAATTAGTGCCGCTTCCTTTTGCTGAGGACTGCTGTGGGTTTGGTGGTACTTTTGCGGTGAAAATGCCCGATATTTCGGGAGCGATGGTAACTGAAAAAGTGGACCATATCAGAGAGACGGAAGCCGAGGTACTGGTGGGATTGGATATGGCCTGCCTGATGAACATCGCCGGAAATCTTAGATATCGGGAAGAGCCAGTTCGGGTGATGCATCTGGCAGAGCTGCTGTATGAAGGGGTGAAACACGCATGACCGCTGTACATACACATTCTATGAACCAAAAGGTCAAAGAACGCGCAGAGCTAGCTCTGAATGACGATTTTCTGCGGAATGCAGTTCGTTTCACTACCGAGCGACTGCGCAACGGCAAGCGGGTAGCTTCAGAACAGCACGGAAATTGGGAGGAATGGCGTGAGCGAGGGCGTCAAATTCGGCTTCATACCATTGCCCATCTGGACTATTACCTAAATCTATTTGTAGAAAATGCCCGTGCCAACGGGGTGCACATCCATTTTGCCGACACCGCAGTGGATGCCGTACGCATTACACTGGACATTGCCGCGCATAACCAAGCACGTTCTGTCGTCAAATCCAAGTCGATGGTGTCAGAGGAGCTGCATTTGAACCAGGCGCTGGAAGATGCGGATATCGAGACGATTGAAAGTGATCTCGGTGAGTATATTATTCAACTGGCAGGTGAGGCGCCATCTCATATCGTAATCCCTGCGATTCACAAAAACCGTTATCAGATTGCCGAGTTGCTGTCCAAAGAAGCGGGGGAGGAGCTGTCCGCAGATACGACGATTCTGGCGGGCTTTGTCCGAAAAAAGCTGCGTGAAAAGTTTCTGGATGCGGATATTGGCATGACAGGCTGCAATTTTGCCATTGCCGAGACGGGTTCCATGGTACTGTTCGAAAATGAAGGTAACGCACGTATGGTTTCCACGCTGCCCAAAACACAAATTACACTGATGGGTATGGAGCGGATTATTCCATCCTGGACAGATTTGGAAGTGATGGCTACATTGCTGTCACGCTCCGCTACCGGACAGAAGCTGACGATGTATATGTCCGGTATTTCTGGACCTCGGCGCAGCCAGGATGCTGATGGACCGGAGGAAATGCATATTATCATCGTAGATAATGGACGTTCGCTTCAGCTAGGTAATCCTGAATTTCAGGAGCTGTTGAATTGCATCCGCTGTGGTGCTTGTCTCAACGCCTGTCCGGTGTACCGACACATTGGGGGACACGCGTATGGCGGGACATATAGCGGCCCTATCGGTGCAGTGCTTACGCCTGCCCTTCATGGCAACATTGAAGAGTGGAACGATATTGCGAGTGCGTCCAGCTTGTGCGGGGCGTGTTATGAAGCTTGTCCGGTCAAAATACCACTGCATGATATGCTGGTTTATTTGCGTAGACGCAAGGTGGAAGGGGGACAAGGGGATAAGCTGGAGACGGCCGGGATGAAGGGCTTTGCGGCAGTCGTTTCCAGCTCGAAGCGATTCGCTGCGGCGATCCGGCTTGGGCAGATCGCACAAAAAGCGGTCGTCCGTAAAGGTGAAATTACCCTTAAGCTTGGCCCCTTAAAAGGCTGGAATACGTACCGTGTGGCTCCTAGTTTAGCGAAAAAATCCTTCCGTCAGTATTGGAACACACTGGCACGTGAGTTGGAGCAGGAACGCAAGGTCATGCACCCGGACATTCTCAGCCGAATGGAAACAATTTTGGCAGATAGAAGTAAAGGAGGGACCCAGCATGAATGAACGGCGTAGTCCTTCTGCGCAAGCAAAAGCGGAGCATGAAGCGTGGCTTCATCAAATGGAAGCCGAATCCCGTGTCAAGCAGACGCGCTTTATGGAGGGGATTGCGGCGCGACTCAAGCGTCCGCGGCAGACGGAGCCACCGATGCAGCCGTTTCGCGGCGCACCTGCGTTTTGGCACGAATTCGAATGGGGTGCGGCGCAGCGGATCGAGGAGTTTACCGCCAACTTTACAAGTGTTGGCGGACATGTCGTGCGTCTGCCGGATTTGGAGGAGACGGCAGACTGGATCGCGCACAAGGCGCGCGAGCTGGGAGCGGCTTATATCGTCCGGCAAAATGAGCCGGACCTGGATGCGCTCCAGTTGGAAGCAGCGCTACCGGAAGTTCGACTGTCGGTGTGGAACACCGATCCAGCCGAGAACTGGAGGGCACGCGCTGCGGAAGCCGATATCGGCATTGTCATGGCCGATGAGGCCGCAGCCTACACCGGCTCGGTAGCGGTGCTATCTGCGCCGGGGAAGGGGCGCTCGGTCAGCCTGCTGCCGACCGCGTTGATCATTCTCCTGCCAGTGGAGCGTCTGCGAACACGACTGGGCGAGATTTTAAGCCGCTTTGATGAAGCCGGACGCGAGCAGTTGCCGGCAGGCATTCATTTTATTACCGGTCCGAGCCGCTCGTCCGATATTGAAAACGACTTGACGATCGGGGTACATGGACCAGGTATCGTGTATACGCTGTTGATTGGTTAGAGCGTTGCACTGCCCGTCTAACGGGCACGATAGAGCGGAAAACGAGTTTCAAAATCCGTTTGTCTGCGATTGCTCCTAACCGAAATCCGGCCATTGTGCAGCTCGGTAATGCTTTTGGTAATAGCCAGCCCCAGACCGGTGCCTCCCGTTTCCTTGGAGCGTGATTTGTCCACTCTGTAAAACCGTTCAAACAGATGCGGAACGTCTTCTGGTGGAATCGGGGTACCGTAGTTGGTGCAGATGACTATCGCTTCATCGCCTTCACGTCCGATGGTGATATCGAGCCGCTTGCCCTCCTTGCCGTATCGAATCGCGTTGGAAAATAAATTTTCATACAGGCGTACCAACTCGTCCGTGTCGGCCAAAATCCGAACGGTCTCAACGATTCGGACACAATAAGACATGTCCGCCTGTTCCAGCGAGGGTACAAATTCCTCAGCAAGCTGAGTGAGCAATTTGCCGAGGTCTACAGGCTCCAGCTCCAGGGGCAGGCTGCCACCACTCACACGCGTGTATTCAAATAACTCGTCGATCAGCTTTTTAAGCGTTAGTGATTTTTCATAAGCAATGTTCACATAGTAGCGTAGCTCAATTTCGTCCCGGTAACGGTCGGTTTCAATGTACTCCAAAAAGCCGATCACGGATGTTAGCGGGGTGCGCAGATCGTGGGATACGCCAGTGATCAGATCGTTTTTCGCTTTGGCGGAGGCTCGTTCTTCTTCTAGTGAACGACGGAGCTTGTCTGCCATCGTATTCATATTTTTCGCCAAGGTTGCCAGCTCATCCGCTGAAGATACCGGAATCGAATAGGATAGATTTCCGTCCGCAAACTTCTGCATCCCTGTCGTAATCTCGCGTAAATAGCCAATCGTATTTTTGGTAAAAAGGAAAAAGAAATAAATATATAAAGGCAGCCCGCCTACCAGCATGATCAGTGAGGAACCAATATGATTTACGGTCCAGCGGATCAACCGAGTACCAAAAAATGAACGGGAGGGATTCAGCCATAACAGCAGAGATGCCCCATAATAAAACACCATTAAAATCAGTCCAGTTAAAGTGAAGGCGGCAAGGCTAAGGGCTGCCAGCTTCCATCTCAGCGTGTCGTATCGTTTTGCCTTCAAGACGCAAATCCTCCATCAATCAAATTTTACCATTTTATACCCAATGCCCCACACCGTTTTTAGATATTTGGGTTTTCTCGGATCTGTCTCAATTTTCTCGCGAATTTTACGCACATGAACCATTAACGTGTTATTGGATTCCAGATATTGCTCTTTCCACACCTTTTCATAAATCTGCTCCATGCTCAGCACTTGGCCCCGGTGCCGAGCCAAAAACTCGACAATGGCGAATCTCACGTGGAGTCAGCTTGACGGGTTCTCCGGCGAGAGTGACCTCATGCGTAACAGCGTTAATAGAGAGTTCATCCAGTACTATTTCATGCTCAAAAACAGGCGAGGATTGGGTATATTTCCGTACTCTGCGCAGTTGGGATTTGATGCGCGCCACGAGCTCCAGCGGGCTGAACGGCTTGGTGACATAATCATCGGCTCCAACGCTGAGCCCTGTAATTTTGTCCATGTCTTGTCCCTTCGCGGACAACATAATGATTGGAAAATGCTCGGTTTCCCTGATTTTCATGCAAGCTTCAATCCCATCCATATTGGGCATCATCACATCCAGCACCATTACATCTATTTGCTCCCGACTCACCTGCTCCATCGCTTCCAGTCCGTCCCGGGCCACGAGCAAGCGATACCCTTCATTTTCCAAATATATTTGCATGAGCTTAATAATCTCAGGTTCATCGTCTACTAATAAAATAGTTCCGTTATGCATGATTTTGCACCCTTTCTGTTCTTTCCAACTGTATACAATATGGGCGTATTATATACTTTTTTGAAGGTGGAGGCTATGGACGACACGCATCTCAGGTCGCTTGTTGAGTGTTATCAGCCTTTGGATAGAACGATTTCGGCTGGGGAAGCAGGATCTCTTTGCTTGAGCTGCCTTTACCTGTTCCCGGTAGTTGACCGAACAAGATCCAGGCAAAGGGTAGGAAGCGGGAGATGACCGACACGACGAGCCAGGAGCAAAGAAGTGCACAGAAAAAACCTCCAGCGTACCACACATGGATAAGCTGCGGTGAGCCGATGTGTGGTGAAAACTGCCGATACAGAAGCAGGAAGAACGGATGAATCAGATACACACCAAAAGATAGTGTGCCCAGACGCTCCAGCTTGCGAATGACAAAGGAATGTTGTCTCCGATACATGAGAAAGGAAATTTGTGGTAATACTAACGTGCTAGACAGGCTGTACATATTATACATAAGTTCAAAAACTAGCGAATTGTACGAAATTCCGTACATTCTACTTTCATACCACATATAGATATGAATGGTGGCTGAAATCAGCCATAAAGCCCAAATTATAATCCATGTCAGCACGCCGGCAAAGCTTCGTTCCTCTTTGTGCATCAGAAACCAAGTTCGGAGCTGGGGATAGTAATAACCGAGAGCAGCGCCCAGCATGTAGCAGGCCACATAGGACAGCGCCCAGCTGCCTTTACCTTGAATCTGAAAAAGAGAAATTTATTGCTAATTGTAAATGCCCACTGTACCAGCAATCCAATGACAATAGACCATTGTGGAAATTGCCGATAGCGCTGGAATAGCCACAGTACGCATGGAAATGCAAGATAGAATTGCATCATGATAAAAATATAATATAAATGGGTGTAGGCTTTGCCTGTGATCAGCTTCAGCGCAAAGCTTTCTGCCAGTGAAGTTATACTCCACGGTTCAGTACTGCTGGTTATAAGGGACAGGATGAAATAAAAGAGAGAGAACATGACATAAGGTAAAAGGATGTACAGTAATCTCTGCCTATAAAAGTGTCTCAAGAGCTGTCGCCCCATCGGGCGATCTTTATAGTTGTAGAACAGCACCATACTGCTAAGTGCGATAAATACAGGGGTACCATACTTCATTAATACATTAAGCGCATTATATACAACATACAGGCTGGAATGTGTAAGTTGAACCGTTGCATAAGACGTGGCATGTACCATTAAGACGGCTAGAATTGCCATGGCTCTGACCAACTGTAATTCAGGAATTTTTTCTTTGTTCCTAGGCTTCATAAGCTTCATTTCCTTTTAGTAGTGAACTATATCTTGTTGAACTCTTTCTATTAAAAGATAAAGTTCTTAACAACCTGAAAGGGAGTGGCTTAAGAATCGATTATCAACTTCTTAACTTTTAATAGAATTAAGCAAAGAACTTCCATAGGCTCAAAATGAGCGGCATGGAAGTTCTTTTTATTACTCATGTTCATTTGTTATTTGCAGCGTTTGATAGGTGCGCGTCTAATTTGTCCACGAATGGCGCCATTCGGATGACGGATTGTGCGGACATTGACGTAGACATTGCCCTCTCTGATTTGGCATACCAAATCATAAATGGTTTTGCCTCTGAGCGGACCAGTAAGATCACATGCACGTAGCACACCACTAACGACGCCTCTTTTTACAGTTATCCCGAATTTTGAAGGACCAAACAAGGTAGCAACAATAGGTCCGTTTTCACCTCTTCGTCCCAGATGAATGTGCGCTTCAGTTACTCGTGAAATATTGCGAACAGTCAGCTCAAAGCTTAATTGCTGGCTTGACGGGCGGTAATGAAATTCCGCAGTTCCTGTTGCATTTGTTCTGACCGGAGGTACTTCATTAGCCCCTCTTAATGCGGCTCTAAACTTATTAGACATTACGTCCCTCCTTTCCCAGTGTTGATGTAGTGTATTCACAGCACCGGTGAAAGGGCTGTACATTCGCCTATGCAGCAGAAGTTGTGTGTTTCACAAGTTATTCAGTCCAAGCAGAAAACGAATTTTCTCATAACTATGAGTATCTGATAGAGAGAGGAGGAGAAACCATGGGAATATTTATTGATGGGAGAACATCCCAGAATGCTTCAACAGCCAATTCTATTGCTATTCCGATTACTCTTATCAATACGCCTCAATTGTTTGGGCAGATCGGATTAAACACACAGGGAGCTACAGGTACGCCACGGGCTCTGCTTAAAGGAACCATATCGCTTCAGCTTCCGCTCGCTTTAGTAGGGATTACAATTACGATTGTAAGAGGTACGCAGGTAACGGATCCTGTTGTTTATTCAGCTACGTCAACTTTTAATTTGAGTTTATTAGCTCCACAGGTTATTGCGTTCTCAGCAGATGACTTTAACCCGCCGATTAGTCCACAACTGGTGTATACGGCTTTTGTTTCTTCTAACTTGCTGGGCACAATACGTGTAGGTCCGGAGAGTTTTGATGGTATTCTGGTTGCCGATTAATGAAGCAATCTTAAAATAACGAATTTCGCTTCATACAGCTTCGCAGTTGGGTCTGCGAAGCTTTTTTATGTACAGGCATACTATTGTACTAGATCAAACTTACTATGCAGACTCCTTTTTATTTGCATAAGAATTACACAGGTACAACCGTGCAATTATTGGTAAAATTTTATGTATACGCTTACGATAAATTTTTTTTGCTCGTACAATTAAAAATCTGGAGGAGGAATGAAAAATGAAGTGGAACAAAGGATTAACTGGTATGCTTTTGGCAGCTTTTTTATGTAGCGTACCAGGGTTAGGTATAGCTACCCCGGCACAAGCATCTACGATCGAGTACAAGTTTGATTTTGGTGGGGGTGCGGTCGAAACGGGTCATACCGGAGTGAGTGCCTCACTGTCCTATAATTCAGCACGCGGTTATGGCTTTCGTACCCCTGAGAAAATGCGTAATGTCAATGCGTCAGGGACTGGAGTGGCAAGTGATGCGGTACAATTCCTGGCTACAGGTACGAAAAGCGAGAATACTTTTGACGTCGATCTTCCTCCAGGTTTGTACGAGGTGTCGGTTACTTTAGGAGATACTTCCCGTTCAAGTGTTGCGGCCGAAGGGGTGTATCAGGTTATAAATATGACGGGAAATGGAGCAAAAGATCGCTTTCAAATCCCAGTGACAGATGGTCAGTTAAATCTGCTGGTTACTGAAGGCAAAGAGGGTGCATCCTTCACGCTCAGTGCACTGGAAATCAAGCAATTGTCTAGTAATCCGGTTACGAAGCGCACAATTTATATTGGCGGGGATTCCACGGTTTGTAACTATTATCCGCTAGACCGCAGCGTGCAGGCGGGATGGGGTCAACTGCTGCCGGAGTTTGTAAATCCGAATACTTTTCAAATTCGCAATATGGCGTCAGGGGGCCAAATTGCTAGAGGGTTCCATCAGGACGGCCAGTTGGAGGCAATCGTTCAATATATCAAGCCGGGGGATTATTTTATTCTCCAATTAGGCATTAATGATACCAATCCAAAGCATAACGAAAGCGAAGTGGAATTTAAGGACTGGATGCGGGATATGATCCGGCAGGTAAAAGCTAAGGGGGCGACGGTAATTCTATCAACACCGCAAGGCCGAGCCACTGACTTTAATGCTAACAATGTACACAACGCAGAAAACAGATGGTATAGAAGCGCTATTTGGGCGTTGGCTCAAGAAGAACAATCGCCTTTAGTCGATTTGAATGTTCTCAGTTCAGCTTATTTCACCGCTATTGGCAAAGAAGCTACGCTGGCCTTGTATATGAAAGGTGATACCCTGCATCCAAACCATGCAGGTGCAAGGGAACTGGCGCGATTGGTAGCGCAGGATTTAAAAAGACAGGGTCTGAGTGGGTTCTAAATTGCAATTAAAGATTTCCCCTGCTGCTTACATGTGAAGGAGCAGGGGTTTTTGGTCTCTGTTCAGGGTGCTATAATAATAGAAAAAGCAATAGTAATGCGGAGGAATGAGAACATGCAGCCTTTCACTGCCCGTGTGCTTCAAATTATATTGCTGATCCCTGAGGGAAAAGTAATGACTTACGGTCAAATTGCGGCAGAGGCCGGAAGCCCAAGAGGAGCTAGACAGGTGGTGCGAATTTTACATACAATGAGCCAAAAACACCGACTCCCCTGGCACCGAGTAGTCAACCGCTTGGGTGAGATTGCTTTACAGGAGGATGAATCCGCATCCTTGCAGCGCTTGTACCTGGAAGAGGAAGGCATACAGTTTAATGCAAACGGACGTATTCCATTGGATCAATATCTTTATCATCCGCAGGCGGAGATGGACGAATAGGCGAGAAATCAGCAGAGGTGGCAATGACTTTGAGCTACTATACACTGGTCTGAATCCTCGCCCAAAAGAGACAGGACAAATCAAGCTATGATTTGTCCTGTCTCTTTTTAATTAGCGTATCATGCGGATTATGAAGGATGGCGTTCATATAAAGCACTAGATTTCCAAGTAGGATTATCCAATCAGATGCTGCTGATCCCGCTGGGCAAGGTGAAAAGAAATACTGTTCATCAGCGGGATATCGTTATTTTTTCGAGCTTCCCGAATGAGTTGTTTCTTTTTTTGTTCTGATTCGCGCAGAAAGCGAGTCATCCACAAGTCAGACGGTTCGTTAGTAGTTGTCATGCGAGATTCTTTTATCATCTATTAACCCTCCTAGTGAGCGGCTGTTATTCTTTTCTCTAGTATATGCTTCAAACCTTAATAGATGCTGTTGGTTTCCTTAAAATTAGCTGAAATTCAGGTAAAGTTCAGGTAAAAATAGATTAAATCTATGTCTAGTGGGACGTAAAGTAGCTTACAACGAGTTATCTGGCAGTAAAGGTTACAAAAATGTATTGTTTTGACACCTTGTACCAACATAAACCTGAAAGTACAATTAGAATGCGAGGAATTCGTGGAAATTTATGTCGAAAAGAATGGAAAAGATTCGAAGGATGCACTTGAAAGGGGAGAAACTCATTTATGAAGCCAAAAGCGGCTGCCGTGCTGCTTGTACTGTCTTTTTCAACAGGCTTGGTCACCACTGTCCAGGCTGACAGTTCATCAGGAAGCATTACAGCAAATGTGTCAGTTAATTCATCATCTGCTGCGGCTACGCCGAAGACATCATCTGTCACGGGACAGACTCTACCTCCATTAACGCTCAAGCAGGCAGTAGAATGGGCACAGACGAACAGCTACAATACGCGTTCTGCCGAGCGGGATGTAGAGCGGCGCAGACTTGAATTGAAAAATGCAGAAAAGGAGCTGGGCAATTCACCTGTCGATTATATAGACGATGCGTATGTGGATAATGAAACGTCCTGGAGGAATTACAGTTCCTCGACGTTATCTTATCTAGCCAGCAAAAAGCAGGCGCAATACGCCAAAGACCAGATTTATTTTAATGTAATGAAAAGCTATCAAAGTGTGTTTGTAGCAGAGAATCAGCTGAAAAATGATCTGGAGGCGCTGGAAATCGCCCAAGCGGAGGAAAAGATTGCCCTTGCCAAATTTGCACGTGGCAAGCTGTCTGAATATGCGAAAAACGAGAGCACACAGGCCAGGGTCCAGGCGGAACAAGCGGTTGAACAGGGAAAAATTGCATTGCAAAAATCCAGAGATGCACTCAACTTCCTCATGGGACAGCCTAACGGGACAGCCTATGAAATGGTGGATCGACCTGTGTACAAAGAACCGAAGAAGCTGGATATCGAATTACATATACAACAGCTGACAGACATGAATCCAAATTTGTGGAAGCTGGAGGATAGTATCAAAACTTCGGAACTTAATGTAAGATATTTTGATTTTAACAACGGCGCCGGTGCTTACGATCTAGCTAAAATGGATGTCGATACAGCTAAAGAGGAGCTTGCCAAAGGTCAAAAGGATTTTGCCGAATCACTCCGCAATTTGTATGCTACGGTTAAGGAAAACCAAAAGAAATACGTACAGCTGGAGGAAAGCTTGCGCACGGCAAAAGAAGCCTTGGAGTTATCACGCAAAAAGTGGGCCAGAGGTCTGGTTATCGAGATGGAATTGAAAAATAATCAGTTGAAAGTGAACCAGATTGAACGCCAAATGGAAGAGCTGGCGATCGAGTTGGATCAAAACGAGTATACGTTGAACAAGCCATGGAGCACATAGGGAGGAAAAGGCGTTGGCAGAAACGGTTTTAAATGATGCTTTAATCAAGCTACGGAGAAAACGGAGAAAAAAATGGATCTGGACTGCGATTGTTTTACTGGTTGTAGGCGGTGGCGGTGCAGCAGTATATCTGAATATGCCCAAAGAGCAGGCAGCACCTATAGTTCAGGATGAGAAGCTTAAAGTAGAGCGCGGCGATGTGAGCGAGAAGCTGGACACGTCCGGTACTGTGCAAGCATCCAAGGAAGTGAAGCTGAACTTCACGAGTGCAGGCGAAAACAAGCTGGCTGCGGTCAACGTGAAAGCCGGGGACAAGGTGAAAAAAGGGCAAGTACTGGCGCTTCTGGACAGCTCGGAAATTAAAATGCAAATTCAGAGTGCGTCTGATTCTTTGGAGATATCCAAATCCAAACTGGCTGAATTGGAGAAGGGTCCCAAGGCCGAGGACGTTGAAATTCAGAAAACCAATGTACTTCGAGCCAAAATGGCTGTCGATACAGCGCAAGAATCATTTGAGCTGGAAGAAGCCGAGAGTCAGAAGAAAGCTTCCCAAAAGCAGTTGGAGCAAGCGCGGAAGGCATATGAAGACCAAAAGTTTTTACACGATGCCGGGGCTGTATCCAACAGTGAATTGGAGCAGGCAGAGCAAGCACTGGATAAAGCACAAACAGACTATGATAATCTAAACTTACAGTTCCGCAAAATCATGTCGCAAAAACGTCGTACCATTTCAGAGGCTGAAATCGGTTACCGTGCCGCATTGGCTGAGCTTCACAAGACTCAGGTTCCGGCTGATGCATCGAGTATTCAATCCTCACGGATAGAGGTACGAAGACTGGCGACCGAGCTGGAGCAGAAAAAAAATGAACTGAACAAGCTTCAGGTCACGGCACCATGGGATGGTGTGATCCTGAAGGTAAACGGAGATGTGGGGACCAGTCCGACGGCTCCATTTATTACCATGAACAATTCGGATTCCAACGATCTTAAGGTAGTTGTGAAAGTAAGTCAGAATGACATTGTCAAGGTAAAAAAGGGGCTTTCGGCTGTGTTGTCAACCAATGCATATCCGGGTGAATCGTTTCCAGGGAAAGTGCAATTCGTCTCACCGGAAGCTTCTACGGATGAAGGGATGACCACGTATCTGATGGAACTGTCTGTTCACGACCCGAAAGGCAAGCTTAAAACAGGCATGATTATGAATGTGGCCGTTATTTTGGGAGTACACAAAAATGTACTGTTCGTTCCTGCAACTGCACTGAGATCCGAAGGAGGACAGGACGGCGTGTATGTATCCGCTAATAACGTTGCGAATCCGGGGGCACGCACTTTTAAGCCCGTAGAACTTGGATTTTACACGCCAGATCGTGTAGAGATTAAGTCCGGTGTTAAGGAGGGTGACACGGTTATTGTGCCTGCCCCTGAACCTCCGCCAGATCCTTCCGCAATGGGCGGCATGCAGGGAGGCTTTTAAACAGGCATGAGACATGTTATTCAAATTGAGGGTTTGAAAAAAGTATACCATGTTGGAGATCAGGAAATTCATGCTCTGCGTGAGGTTCAGCTTGATATTGCTGACGGTGATTTTGTTGCGATTATGGGACCGTCTGGATCAGGCAAGTCCACGATGATGAATGTCATTGGCTGTCTGGACTTACCTACGTCAGGACAATTTTATTTGGATGGATATTCGATACTAGATGCCCGCGAGGATGAACTGGCTATTATACGTAATCAGAAAATCGGATTTGTATTCCAAAAATTCCATTTGCTTCCGCGATCCACAGCTCTGGAAAACGTGGAACTGCCTATGATCTACGCGGGGGTTTCTGCCAAGGAGCGTCGTTTGCGGGCCATGGAAGCCCTCACAAGCGTAGGTCTAGGCGACCGGATGAACAACAGGCCAAACGAATTGTCAGGCGGTCAGCAACAACGGGTATCCATTGCACGTGCACTTGTGAACAATCCGGTTATTCTTTTGGCGGATGAACCGACAGGAGCCTTGGACTCCCGAACAAGTGTGGAAATCATGGGGATTTTCCAGCGATTGAACGATCAAGGGAAAACGGTTGTACTGGTTACTCATGATCAAGAGGTTGCGGAATATGCCAAGCGTCTGATTCACTTTCGGGATGGGCGGATTGAAGAGGATCAGCCTGTTGAGGAACGAAGAATGGCGGCAGAGGAAGTGAAGGCATGAAAATTCGGGAAATTATTCGTGTATCGCTTAACAGTTTGCGTACTAATATGCTGCGATCCTTGCTGACCATGGTGGGCATTATTATTGGAGTGGCTGCTGTGATTGCGATTGTAGCCATTGGTAAAGGATCAACGGCTACGATTACATCGCAGATCAATAGTATGGGAAATAATCTGCTGATGATTTATCCTTATGCTCCATATGATGGGTCAAGTTCCATGTCGTTTAATCAGACGAAAGGAATATCGCTGGAAGATATCGAGGCGCTAGAGCAGCAAAAGGCAGTAGCCGAGGTGGCGCCAAGTGCGATGACCAATGCAGATATTACGTGGAGTCGCAATAAGGTTAACGGGCAAATCGAGGGGACCTCGCTGGGATTTGTTCATGTGAGAAAGTTGTCGCTCGCTCAGGGCAGATCGTTTACCCACTATGAAGTGGATAAACGATTAAATGTGGCTGTATTGGGGAGTGATGCGGCCCGTAATATTTTTGGCCCGGATGCCTCCAAAGCGGTAGGTGAGATCATTATGATCAAACAACTGCCCTTTAAGGTGGTTGGTGTGCTGGCTAATTCCAATTCAAATATGAATAATAGTGGACAGCAGGTATATGTGCCGATCACTACGGGGATGGAACGACTAGGTAATATGAGCATTCAGCAGGTGAATGCCTCTGCAATAACGGAGGACAAGATTGATCAGGCAAGTGCTCAAATTCGGCAGGTGCTGCGTGTCAGACATGAGCTAAAGCCATCAGAGGGCGATGATTTTCAAATTATGACCCAGACGGAAATCCTAAAAACAGTGTCCGGGGTTGACCGGGTTATGAATATGCTACTGATCGGCGTGGCTGCAATTGCGCTTGGCGTTGGCGGTGTCGGCATTATGAATATTATGTTGGTGTCCGTCACGGAGCGTACGAGAGAGATCGGAATTCGCAAAGCGATCGGTGCGCAGCGCAGTGATATTATGCTGCAGTTTGTGGCCGAGGCTGTTTTTCTCAGTCTAATGGGTGGACTGGTCGGCGTAATGGTGGGTCTTGGGGGTGCAAAGCTGCTCGAGAAATTCGTCCAAATGCCAATTGTGTATTCGATGGAGCCAGTAGTGTATTCTTTTCTGTGCTGCATGGGAGTTGGAGTGCTGTTCGGAGTATATCCGGCGCGCAAGGCCTCGAAGCTGCGTCCGATTGATGCTTTAAGATATGAATAGGGAAACGGGTGCTTTACCTTACTCGAAAGAGAGGGATAAAGCACCCGTTTTTTGTATGAAATTTGTATGAAATAAGTGTTTTAAATGATAAAAGGACATGAATAACCACCTTAATTTTATATATGTGATGTTTTATATGATTTTTAAGGTTGCTTTATTATTATATATGACGTATTATATTCAATAACAGATCGCAAGTTAAAAAGGAGGGGCGTTCATCATCGACCTTACGGCAAGACAAGTAGAAATTTTAAATATCGTACAAAAGCATGCCCCGATTACGGGTGACCAGATTGCGGAAATGCTTAATCTCAGTAAGGCGACCATTCGGACCGACCTTTCCAAATTGGGCATTCTGAATTACATAGATGCAAAGCCCAAAGTCGGTTATTTTGTTGGAAAGCGGGGCACGCCGAACCGGGAGGAAAAATTCCGGCTTTTGCAAATGAAGGTCGGTGATCTTCACGGGGTTCCAGTCATCGTACGTGAAACAACCACAATTCAGGAAGCAGTCGTAGCCCTGTTTTTGGAAAATGTGAGCAATTTGATCGTCACTGATGAAGATGGGGATTTAGCAGGGGTAGCTTCCCGCAAGGATTTGCTCAAGGTCACGTTAGGCAATCCTAACGCAGCAACCATTCCTGTCAGTCTGGTGATGACCCGACAGGCAAATGTGGTCACTGTTTCCCCAGAGGATACCGTATTAGAGGCGGCACGCAAAATTATTGCCCGTCAAATCGACAGCCTGCCTGTCGTCGTCCCCTCGGATTCCAACAAACCAGGAGAGCACTGGAAAGTTGTGGGACGTATTACAAAAACAAATATTATTAAAATGTTGCTCGATATGGTAGCAGAGGATTAATGGGAGGAATCGAATGGTTCAGGCGAGCAGTCATTTTATAGCGATCTGTTCAGACTCGATTGGCGAGACGGCAGAAGCTGTCGTACAGGCGACCATGCGCCAATTTGAGTTACCAGACACAGAGATTAAAAGATTTATGAACGTGAGGGATGAAGACGAGCTGAGTCGGGTAATGGAGGAAGTTGCCGAGCGTAAGGGCTTTGTAGCTTATACGCTGGTACAGCCAGAATTGAGAGAGGCCATGAAGGA